>JAIRLY010000160.1 GCA_031259075.1 Dysgonamonadaceae bacterium
CTATTATTTTCGACAATGTATATCAGGCAAGCATAATCAACTTGAAATCCGATGCGCCTGCCGGAAAACGGGAAACGGTTGAGTTGAGAAATACAGCCAATAACGAAGTGATAAGAGAATAATTTACAATGTTCAATATAGTAATACATCGAAAGGCTTGTCTGTCTTTGTACAACCACAAAAGACAGACAAGCCTATCAACAGGAATACTTTACTATGCATTACTTAACTACTTTCCGTGTTTGCACCCCGGTTTCCGTTACAATTTTCACCAAATAGATTCCTTCTGTCCAATTGGAAGTGGATAAAGTATAGCAAATGGGCATTTTAGGATAATTATTTTACTTTATAAGCAAATGACTCCTTGCGCAGTATATATTTGCCAGCTATATAAACTCCCGAAAGTAGATAGACAAAAAGCGAATCTCCTAAGGGGACAACATCGGGGTCGGCTGTCGGTTCTTGTCCATCGATCCGGCCATCATTATTGCCGCTTTCGCCGGTTGTTTCCGCAGAAGCTTTCAACCATTTTTCGGTTTGTTCCTTCAAAGTCGGATAATGTGGCTGATCCGCAAACAAATAATTGCTCATAAACAGGACAGGGCAGATCAATGCTAACAATGCTAAATTATATTTAATTTTCATATTCGTGTATATGATTACAATTGATTAGCTTTATAAAATGATTTTGTTACCTCAATTTTTCCGGAAGCGTGTATTTTCTTCACAATATAAATTTTTGCAGCAGTCGGTTGTACTATTTCAACACCCTGCAAATTATAATATTTCGTTTCGATAACCGCATCGTTCGCCTGAATGGCATCCGGTTTCCTTAGTCCGGTCGGATCGCCTTCTATCCATAGGGAAGCTCTCAGGGGAGTCGTCTCATCCAATTTTTTCACTGCCACTATCGCTTCAAAAGGGTTTAATTCGATGTCTGTACCGGACAACAATCCGAAATGATTATTATTATACTTGTAATAAAAGTCCACATCGTTGAGAGAGGCTACCTTGGCGACAGACGGATTGGCGACTAAATAATAGCCGTGATTGTCTGCCGTTGCGGCAAGCGTTTGGGATAGTGTACCGGTATTTTTCAAAACAGGATTGGGGGTCGAACTGAAAATGACGGTAATAGGCGTATCTTCCGAGTAATAATCAGGGAATTGAATAATGTATCCGGTATGAGCGTTTATCTTTGTACCTGAACCGGGGAATTTAAACACATTATTTTCCCCGTCGTAGTATTTCAGCCAATAGTCTCCGGAGCCATTACCGGTATAAGCAGTATTACCGTCGTCGCCGTCGTAGGCTTCCAAGACTGTTCCATCTGCTTGATCGATAACACCGGCTATTTCAAACGGAAAACCGACAGAATACCATTGTTTTTCAGTGAACGTTTTTATTAATTTCACTGCGCCCTTCACCGGCAAACCTTCTGCTGCAATTCCGGTTAACTGTCCTGCCGGATTCGTATCGTCGGAATAAAACTCAATATCGCCGTTCAAGTAGTTGCTTGCCGTATTCGTACCTCCGGCAGCGACTGTATAAGTATCGAAAACAGCGCTTAACTCGTAATCGTCCGTTATGTTTTCGATGCGGTATGCGCCGGATAAATCTTTGATTTCCGTTGTTTTATCTGTTTCATTGACTGTAAAAGCATTGAGTAAATCCCAATTATTACCGGGAACGGCCACGTTTATGGTTACATCATCGCCCGATTGAACGTTTGTATGCGAACTGATAAGTCCATTACCGGCAGGGAAGGTTGCCACGTTTACATTGTATTTCAGGTGATCGGGATAATTAACTGCCTGTTCAGCGGCAGGCAGCGTTTTCAATACCGGCAACGGATAATACGTAGCGCCGTCCGGCGAATTGTTGCCGAGCGTCCAAACCGTATTGAAATCCCAACCGGCGAAAGTTCCTACCTGTGTTAATTCTTTGGCTGTTTTGTCTAAGCCGTTCTGATTATTTGCCGCTCCTTCGGTCACGTTTGTTTCATTTACCAGTGTTCCGTCAAATGCGAAATTACCGGTAAGAGTAGCAGTTATACCGTTGTTGGCAATGTTGCCGCTTATCCGGTTTGCTGTAGTTCCACTGATAGAAGGACTCACAACCGCACAGTTGCTGATAGTAAGACTTCCTGCCCTGCCGCTTCCTCCTGTACTTGCTTCGCCGCTAATACCTCCGGCTATATTACTGCCATTGCTTGCTTCTATGGAAGCGAGAACATAACTGTTGCGGACAGTTGTTGCGAAGTTGTTACCGTTCGATCGTGCAATAATGCCTCCGGCAACCGATCCGGATTTAATGGAACCGGTAACGTAACAATTGTTTACCTCTACCTTTGTCCAGTTATTATATCCCACAATTCCTCCTGCAAAAACATTAGTGTTATCGGTCGCTGTCACTTCAATCTCTCCGTCGAAGCAGCAGTTTTCAAGCAGAACGCCGGGACTTTCAACTTGACCGGCAATACCTCCTGCGCGATACAGCGCCTTCACGATTCCTTTTATTCCTAAATTGCGAATGGTTGCTCCTGTTACTCGCCCGAAAAACCCGACTCCTGTATTAACGTCCGCCGAGCTATTGATTTGCAAGTTGGAAATAATCTTTCCATTCCCATCAAACGTACCTGTAAAATTGGTGACGGGTTCCCATTGCGACGTCAACGGAATATCGTTTCCTAATCTAAAATAAGCGGCAGCATTGGTTCGTATCATGTTCAATTCTGCCTCACTGATAAGAATGAAAGGGGCGTCTGCCGTTCCTTTTCCTTCTCCAGTAAAATCAGTGAAAAATGCGTTCAATGTATAGCTTTCTTTTTGGAGTGAGAGTGTTAGTGTAGCATTGTCTGTGCTTGTTGTTAAGTCGTTCGTTTTATCCGTTCCGTCAACAGTAAAATAAGCGATCCGGTATCCGGCATTCGGCGTAACGGTAACAGTTACGGAAGAGCCGATAAAAGCATTGGCCGGGTCAACGCTGATTGCACCGTTGATCTGCGTGGGAATAGTGAATGTTACATAATCATCCAAATATTCGGGACAAGTTTTCGGTTGATTCTCAGAAGACAGGTTTTTCAATACGGGAAAAGGATAGTTATCGTTCCCCATTGTCCATGTATCCGTAAAATCCCAGTCAAGAGGAGAATCCGAATAAGTCGTTGGTGTTTTCAGTTCAACTTTGGTTTTATTCAAGCCGTGTTGATTGTTTTCCGTGCCGGTTGAAATGGTACTTCCGCTTCCATTATTACTGATGATTGTTCCGGCGAAAGCATAATTATTGCTGAGGGTAGTCGCTCCTTTTATATAGCCGTGAATTCGCCCGGCATTTCCGCTATTTCCTCCGGCAATAGTTGCACACATAGAAGTACAATTGCTTATATTTAAACTGCTGCTGGCTCCGGTATTGTTGTAAGAAAAATTGCCGAAAACTCCGCCGGCAGTAGCTCCTGTTCCACTATTAGCGGTAATATTTCCGGCTACATAGCATTTGCCAATGGTAATATTCACGGTTGTATTAGCGTTGCAGTAAAATCCGCCTATAATTCCGGCAACAGCATCCGTTGAAGTAACGTTCCCGTTGAAATAACAATTTTGAATGGTTATTTGCATCGTTCCGGCGCCGGAGCTTCCTCCTAATATTCCGCCAACACGGGCGCCTGTGCCGCTCACATTCCCGATTACACAAGAATTACTGATTGTCAGGTCTCCACTCGCTCTTCCAACCATAGCGCCGGTAATCGCCGCGCCCTTCACTCCTGTTTCGGTAGTTGTTATACCTAAATTGGTAATCGTACCCGACGCTTGGGCAAACAGACCTGTGTTCTCAGCGGTAGAATTGATTTGCAAACCGGTAATAAAGTGTCCTTTGCCATCCAATGTCCCGGAAAAAGAAGCTATCGGCGTCCAATCTCCCGTCAGTGGAATGTCTGCCCCCAGTTCATAATAAGCAGAAGACGCATCAGCTATTTCGGCCAACTGTGCAGGCGTAGTGATAATATAGGCATTACCCGAAACACCATTCCCGCTTCCTGAAAACGCTTTTGCCGGCAATATTCCGATAAACGGAAATAACGCAAAGCATAGTATTTTCAAAAAAATCTTTTTCATACGTAAATGAGTTAACGAGTTAACAAGTTGACGAGTAAACGAATAGTCATTTACATCCTCTTGGGTGTTTGTTAAACATAATTGTTTCATAATAAGTTCATTTTTATAGATTAATGATGGTTATCGTCCATGTATTTTTCACGGTTTTGCCCGGCGATTCGATTTCGACCGTGCGTGGCTGTGAAAAATCCTGAATCTGACTGCCCAATGAATTGATAATGGTTGCACCGGACGAAATGGTAAGCGTAACTTTCAATTGAGTAAGGTCTTCCATTGTCGTGAGAGTGGCCGTTGCTGTTTTTGCTTCATGGTCGATAACAACCGTCGAAGCCAGCAGTTTAAGCGGGTCGCCGCTTGCAAATTCACTGTCGCCTTCCCTCGAAGCGCGATATACATTTACTCCGGTAATTAGTGCCGTATCGTAATCTTCGGGGATTTCTATCTCTACTTTTTCCATACAACTTGCCAAAGTGCAAATCAAAAGCAGAAAGCCGTATTTTAATATCCTCTTATTCATAATTCTTAAATTTTTAATTTCTAATTCTTAATTGTTTACCATCCCGTATTATCCGGCAAAAGTTTCGGATTTCTACCGGCTACAGCATCGGGTATGGGCATCAGGTAGTTTTTCGGGTCTTCGAACGATTTGGGAGTGAGCAAAACGCGATTGTAAGTGGTAATTACTTTAGCATCCGGCTGTCCATTGTTTTCCGCACTGTAGGTTATATCTATTCCGTACACATCTTGCCCGATGATTTCGGGTCCTTTTCGCCAGCGCATGATATCGAAATAACGTTTGTTTTCAAAACAGAGTTCGATATGGCGTTCGTCACGGATTTGAGTTTGCAGCGTGGGATAATCCAGACCCGACAAAGATGGTAAACCTCCGCGGTCGCGCACAGCATTCAGTGCATCGTAAACGCTTTGATCGGCGCTCTGGTCGTATTCGAGTTTGGCTTCGGCATAAGTGAGCAAAATCTCAGCATAGCGAAGTACAATTAAATTCTGGTCTGCGCCTTCCCATGGAGCATAGCGACAAGGAGTTCCGCCACGTTTCGAGGGATCGATCAGTTTTCGCAGATAATATCCGGTATCGCCGTAGTTGGCCGTTCCGCGTTTTTGCGGATTTGTCGGAAACTGATACTGTGGCCTTGTCGGGTGTTTTACAACCAGATTGGTTGAAGTATATAGAGTATCGCCGCGCCACGGACATCCATTGTAGAGTATGGAAGCATAAAAACGCAGTTCACGGTTTTCGTAGGGATTTGCGGCATGTTGGGGATTGTTCCAGTCAAACGGGCTACCGTCAGCCATGCGGAAAGCATCAACCAGATTTTGTGTCGGATTGTTGTTTCCCCATCCACCAAACGATCCGTCGGTGTTTTCGGCATAACTGCCCGGATGTGAAATACCCATCAAGTCGTGCCCGCGCCGTTCGCTTGATTCCCATGCTTGCGGGAACTTGTCGGTAAACTGAATATCGAAAATCACTTCTTCGTTGTATTCGTTAGCGGCATAAAACAAGTCTTGAAATGCCTGTTCTTTATCTGTCCGGGTTTTTCCGAAAAGGTCATATTTTCCGACAAGAGCGTTGCGGTCGGTTATTTCAAGCTGAGCCAAAGTTTCGTTGCTTGCTTTTGTGCCGGTAATGAAAAGATCAGCAATTTCATACGACAAACGGTAATATTCTTTCGGATCAAAAGGCAAAGTCGAGGGGTCTTCGATATAAGACATCACACCGGCCAAATACAGGTAGGCGGCAGATAACATTCCGAGTGCAGCACCTTTGGTGGCGCGGCCGAGTTCGCTATCCGGTATATTGACCGGAAGTCGTTTTGCGGCATTTTCGAAATCGCTTATAAAAAAGTTTACTACATCTATTTCCTTGTCGCGGGCATTAAAAATGTCTTCTTCGTGGCGGTTTTGCGCATGGTCGATAATCGGCGTTTTACCATAAAAACGGAACAGTTCGTAGTAGAGCATCGCCCGCCAAAAATACATATCACCCAGGTAGCGTTCTTTAAATTCTGTACCTAAAGCGGTGGTTTCATTCAGGTTGTCGATAGCTGTGTTTACCTTGCGGATATTGGTGTAACAATCCGTCCACCGGTTGAGGGCGTCCATACTGCTTGATTTGTTCCACTGCGTATAGTTATACAACCTGCCGGAGTGATACCACAAGTCGCCGGTCATAAAACAATCAAAAATAGCGCGTGCACCACCGATATTGTCACGGTTATTACGACTGCTCCAAATATACAACGGGCCATTGATGGAGTTGTACACGTCATTTATATATTGCTTGATAGCATTGGGACTGCTCCATATTCCATCGTCGGAAATACGGTCGTTGGGTGTAATGTCCAGAAAATCACTGCAAGCCGAAACGAACAACACCCCAAGTATTACTGATATTAATTTAAATCTTTTCATTTTCTTAATTGTTAATTTTTAATTCCTAAAACGTTGCTGTGATCCCAACGGTAGAAATAAACTGTTGTGGGTAAGCCGAAAATCTTTGCGATTCGGGATCAAAATCTTTTGACGCCCGGGTAAATATAGTCCACACGTTGTAAAAATTGGCGTTGATACGGAGATTTTGCATACCTATTTTTTTAGCATACTCCGGTTTCAGTGTATATCCCAAATCGACGGATTTGAGTTTCACGTACGACGAATTGATGACCCAAAAATCGGAAATTATGTAATTCATGGCAAATTCGGCCGAACGCAGGCGGGGATATTTTGCATTGGCATCCGGATTATCCACAGTCCACGAATTGTAGTGGTCTATCCGGGCTTTATTATCGGCAAATGGACGGCGTACACCGCGGTCGGCTGTTCCCAAATAGTAATTGGAACGTCCGGTACCTTGGAAGAACAAAGTTAAATCGAATCCTTTCCATTCGGCACGCAGGTTGTATCCCCACATAATTTCGGGAATCATGGAACGACCGATGTGCACAATATCTTCGCTGTCAATTTTTCCGTCGCCATTTTGATCGATGTATTTGATGTCGCCCGGAAGTGTGCCGGCCGCTTGATACGCCCAATTTTTTATTTCTTCTTCATCGGCAAAAAGCCCAGCCGACAGGTAGCCCCAAAGTTGTCCGTTTGAAAGTCCTGTCTGCCGACGGCGCGGATTGTAAAGCGACGCTTTATTTTCATTAGCCTTAATGGTTTGATGACGTGTGTATGTAAAGACAAAAGAATTGTTAAGCGTAAAATCTTTTGTTATTTTGGTATGATTACTCAATGTAATATCAATACCGTGCCGGCCATCGATTCCGTAATTTTCGTCCGATAGGGAAATGCCGTATTCGGCTGTTACTTCGGTTTGCGGGCCAAGTATTATGTCGTTGCGTTTTTCGTGGTAGTAGTCAAATTCCAATCCGAACAACCCATTCCACATATTGAGATCGAATCCGAAGTCCGATTTCCATACGGTTTGCCACGTGAGTTTGGCATTGGGTTCTTTGTTGGCATAAATTCCCTGTTCGCGCACTTCCGTATCACCGCTTCCCCAAATGTAACTGTTGTTTATTCCATAAGTCTGCATATAATAAAATGCTTCGCCTCCCGGATAACCCGACTTACCATACGAAGCGCGGAGTTTCAGATTATCAATAATGTTGCGGAAAGGCATAAATTCTTCTTCCGAAATTCGCCATCCGAGCGAAAGGGAAGGGAAAAAATCAGTGCGGCGTCCCGGTGCGTATTTGTAAGTTGCGTCGTAACGTCCGGCCAGTTCGACCAAATATTTCTGATTGAAATCGTAACCGATACGCCCTACAATACCATACTGCGCTTCCTGCGATGAGGTTCCGGTCAATCCCCATTTGGTTTGGTCGGGCGTTCCGAGCGAAAGTTCGGGAATGTTGAAATCAAATTCCGATTTTGAAGCAAGCAGATTCGTCGCCTTTTGCCAACGCGCTTCAAAAAGCGCAAGAGCGGTAATATGATGTTTCCCCAATGAGTTGCCATAATTCAGCGCTCCATTGAAGGTGTACCAATCCCATCGTTTATATTCCTGGCTCAAAGACGGTTTTACCGTACCCGATTGATCAATCTGGTCATATTCGCCGGTTACCGGATTCAGGTTATAGTAGATGAGCGGTTTAATCCAGTTTTTCAAGTCTTTGTGCTGCTTGTCGTAGTTGAATGAAACTTTAGCGGAAAGTCCTTTTATAAACGATAATTGCTGCTCAATGGTGAGGTTGGAATTGGAAATGTCATTCATATCGCTGTAGTCTTCACGATGGTAAATGCCTTCATACATACTGATACCGAGCGATTGCTGGAATGCCGGCAAACCGTTGGTGTATCTGTCCACTTCAAAAGGTACGGCTCGGTAAAGGCGTTCCATGATGGTGCTTGCATCCAAACCACCGCGACTTACAATATCTTTCATAAACGAATTGTCAACCGAAATTTTTGTAGTCGGCGTTACTTGAATATCTATATTTGCGCGTCCTGTAAAGCGATTATAGTCCTGGGCATGAAACATGCTTCCTTGATATACATAACCGAACGAGGCAAACACTTTGATTCTGTCGGTTCCTCCCGTAACGGAAATATTGTGTTTGGTTGCATTGGAAACTCCCATGTAATTTCCGATCCAATCGGTATCCGGATAGCGGTTGGGGTCGGAACCGTCGCGATAAAGTGCAATTTCGTCCGCCGGCATCATTTGCCCGGGCAGTCCGTCCATTTCGTAAGCTTTGTTGCGAAACTCAAAATAATCTGCAGAACCCATAAATTCGGGGTGGTTCATCGGTTTTTGCCAACTTATATTCCCTGTGTAAGTTGCCGAAAATTTCCCGGCAGCGCCTCGTTTTGTTGTAATCAGGATAACGCCGTTTGCGCCTTTTAAACCGTAAGGCGCCACAGCCGAAGCATCCTTTAAAACCGACACCGATTCGATGTCTTCAGTATCAATGCGGTCACCGGGACGTTCAACGCCATCCACAAGTATGAGCGGCTGTGAACCGCGGACATAAATGGTAGCTGCATCAGCGCCCGGAGCTGCGCTTTCCTGAAAAGTAATAACACCCGACACCTGACCTCCAATGCCGGTAGAAAGACGCGGATTAGGCAATGCGGCAATTTTATCGCCTTTAATTTGCGCCACCGCCGAAGTCATCGTTGCACGCTTTTGAGTGCCATAGCCGACTACAATAACTTCGTCGAGCACCTGAAGATTTTCTTCCAATACTGCGTGTACCGGACTGCCTGCTTTTGCTCTCAGAGTTGTTGTTGTGTAGCCAATGTACGAAATTTCGATGATTTGCTCAGCGGCAGAAGAAACCTGCAAACTGAAATTTCCCTCTACATCGCTGGTTGTCACCGCCTTGCTGCCTTGTACGACAACAACGGCTCCGATAATGGCTTCTCCCTTTGAGTCTGTTACTGTTCCTGTGATTTTGTAATCCTGTGCTGCCGCACTCGAAATACATAACAAGCATGAAAACAGCAAAAAAAATAGAATCGTTTTTGTTTTTTGTAGCAAATGTTTTTGCATAATTATTAAATTTAATAGATGATAAAAAAGTTGTAAGCAAAAGTACGAAAACCATGAAAGAAAATAATGCCCGATTTTGCCAAATATGAACACAGGAAAGTACAAACGGGGAAAATACAATTTTGGCGCAAATGGATACATTAAACTTGGATAAAGGAAGCCACCAAACAAATCATTTTTGTATCTTTGTTGCAAATAAAAGTGACAACTAAGTTCGGATCAGTACCATGAGGCGCTTTGTTAAGTTTATATTGACTTTATCTCTATTACTCCAATCCATTTTTATTTTTCCATATAATCTCCGGAAAATAAGCAGTATGGAGGGGCTGTCATGCAGTTCTGTTTACAGTATCTGGCAAGACGAACAGCGTTTTATGTGGTTCGGCACTTTCGATGGACTAAACCGGTATGACGGAAGGAATATTGAAATTTTCAAGCCGAATATCAATAATGAGAGCGGTTTGTCGGATAATATTATCCGAAATATTATCGGAATAGATAATAATTATCTATGGATCAGCACAAAAAACGCCTTGAATAAGTTTTCGCTTAAAACCCGGTCGGTTGAAAAATATTTTCAGGAATTTAACGAAAACGCTCTTTTTGCCAAAGACCGGTACAACAGGCTTTTTATCCTTGGCAAACCATGGATACTTTCCATTTACCGGCAGCAAGCCGACAGTTTCATCCATTTACCTGTTGCCGAAAACATTACAAGTAAATGGATCAAAGGATTTTGTATTGACGAGCAGGATACGGTACGCATCTTGTACAAAGGATTTTTACAAAACTATACAGTCAAGGGCATTGACAGTGATAATCCGAAAATAGAACGTCACAAAAATTTTTATCATCCTTGCAAAATTAATTACCTGTTCTACGACAACAAAAAAACGCTGATTATTGATGAACAGGGCGATTTATACCGGTTTTCCGGGAAAGAAAAAACCAGAATTACGAACATTGCCCGCCTGCTGAATGAAAACGGAACGGTTTCGTCGCTGATTTTCGATAATGACGATTTACTTATTGCATTTAAGACCAACGGATTGTATCGTTTACAGGCAAAAAACCACTATGTAGCGGAAAAAATCAATATCAACTGTGGAGTATTTGCACTCTGGAAAGATAAAGAGCAAAACATTGTTTGGATTGCCACAGACGGCCAAGGCGTATATACTTGGATAAAAGACGAATATACATTTAATGCTCTGAGTCTTGATCAGTTACCGGACATTAAACAATACTGTCCTGTCCGTGCTATTTATACCGACAGGGAAAACAATCTTTGGCTTGGTACCAAGGGCAACGGAGTCATTAAAATTGGAAATTACGACACAACAGATGATTTTTCAAACGCCGATATCCGGCATTTTTCCACTTCCGACGGATTAAGCAGCAATGAAGTATTTGTCATCGCACCCAATTTGAAAAAAGATATTTTATGGATTGCTTCCGAAGGCAATGAAATCAACTATTATTCATACAACGACCACAAAATTCATTCACTCGCCAACAATACCGGAGTCAAGCCGGTATCGGTTCATGCTCTGCTTCAGCAAAATGATACTACGCTGTGGATTGGTTCAGGCTACACACTGTTGAAATATACGCTTGCCGAAAACATAAATTTGGTAACAAAAGCGAAAGCCCAACTTTTCGGTTACGAAAATAATCAGCAATTATACAACCAGATTTACGCACTTTATGCCGAGAACGATTCTATTCTTTGGGTAGGCATGCGCGGCAACGGTTTGATGCGCTACAACAACCAAAGCGGTAATTACCGGATTTTTCCGTTCAACGCTACAAACAACCGGCTTGTTTCTGTTCTGTGCATCCATCGCGACACCGAAGAAACCTTTTGGCTCGGCAGCAATTACGGATTGCTCAAATTTACCTATTACCCGGATGGCACGTATGTTTACAAAATCTATAACGAACAGGACGGACTGCCCAACAATATGATTCACGGTATTCTCGAAAACCACGATAATGAACTGTGGCTAAGCAGTAATAACGGTATTGTACTGTTTGACCCCGTCAAGGAAAGTTTTCGCAGTTTCAATCAAAAAACGGGGCTGAAAATCATTGAATACAGCGATAATGCTTATTTTAAGGACACCTTGAACAAAACTTGTTTTTTCGGCGGCGTGGACGGACTTACATGGATTAAACCCGGCAAAAAAGAACCAAACAATTACATTTCGCAAATATATTTTACAAAACTGAAAATTTTCAATCAGGAATACAATTTACGCGAACTTGAAAAAACAAAAAAAGGAAAAACTTTTCTTGAACTCAATTACAGGCAGAATTTCTTTACCGTATCATTTGTTGCGATCGACTTTGTGAACGGAGAAAACAGCCGCTATTCCTACAAACTCGAAAACTTCAGCGATGCGTGGATGAACACGCAGCAAAACGAAGCGCAGTTTACCAACATTCCTCCCGGAAAATACAGGCTGCTTGTAAAATACGACGACGCTACCGGAAATACCGGAAACCTGATTCAAAACATCGACATCGTGATTTTATCTCCCTGGTACCTGACGGTATATGCAAAAATCATATATTTTTTGCTGGTTATCGCGTTGATTTACGGCATTTATTGGTTTGTGCGGGCAAAATACAAACAGCGGAAAGCAAAAATCCAGCACGAGTTACAGGAAAAATGCAAGGAAGAAATGTATGAAAGCAAACTGCGTTTCTTTACCAACATCACGCACGAAATTTCCACGCCGCTCACGCTGATTTATGGCCCTTGCGACTGCATTTTGCAATACGCGGAAAGCGATTCGTTTGTTAGAAAATATGCTTCGATGATAAAATCGAATGCTGAAAGATTAAACAATCTGTTTCAGGAAATTATCGATTTCCGCCGGATGGAAACCGGCAATCAGATACGCAGAATAGCAACTTTGAATATAAATGGAATAATCAAAGAAATTACCGATTCGTTTGCCGAACTCGTCGAACGTAACCACATTCGTTTTGAAACCGAAATTGCACCCGAAATTCTATGGAACAGCGATAAAAGTTGCTTCTCGAAAATTATCTACAACCTGATTTCCAATGCATTCAAATATACGCCGGAAGGCGGGAAAATTCGTGTTGAATGTCGAACGATTGAAGTGGAATACACGCCTGCGCTGCAAATTATTGTCCACAATACGGGAAAAGGCATTCGAGAAGAAGATATTCCTCTCATTTTCAACCGTTATACTGTATTGGACAACATCAAGGAGAATTCAATCAAAGGTTTATCCTCGCGCAACGGATTAGGCCTTGCTATTTGCCAGGCGATGACCGAATTATTGGAAGGCACTATCACGGTAAACAGTGTAATCAATGAATATGCCGAATTTACCGTATCTCTGCCGGCCCTCGACGTCTCGGAACCGGAAGTTGAAAAAAAACTTAAAACCGCTGCTATGAAACCGGCTATTGATAACGGCAAAGCAAAAAACGGTAAAGCAAAAAAAACAAAGCCTGACAAAACGATCAAAGAAAGTATTTTAGTAATCGACGACAACAGCGAGTTACTTACTTTGGCTTGCGACATACTTTCGACAGAATATCGCGTTATCACAGCCAATAACGGCGAACAAGGGCTTGAAATCCTGAAACGTGAAACGCCCGCCGTAATTATTACCGACATTATGATGCCCGGAATTGATGGAATTACACTAAGCAAACAAATTAAGAGAAACAAACATACCATGCACATTCCGCTCATCATCCTTTCAGCAAAAAACACAACTGAAGATAAAATTCAGGGAGTGGAATCCGGAGCGGACGCATATATTCCTAAACCTTTTGACGCCGATTATTTGCGTAGCATCGTGTACCGGTTGATTGAAAATAAAAAAACGCTCGGACAGTATTACAATTCTTCGGCAAGCGCCTTTGAATTTTCCGGCGGTCAATTGCTCCAAAAAGAAGACAAGGATTTTCTTCGGCAAGCGCTTGAAATTATCGATAGTCACATCGACGACAACTATTTTTCACCTGAAACGCTTGCCGAAACGATGGGCATGAGTATGCGCACTTTTTACCGCAAACTGAAAGACCTGAATCAGCAACCGCCAAACGATTTTATCAAAGACCGCCGCATTCAATATTCGGCAAAATTGCTCGTTACCACCAATCTGACCATTCAGGAAATTATGTATCAAACCGGTTTTATCAATCGTTCCCACTTTCACAAAGAATTTGCCAAACGTTACGGGAAAAGCCCGAAAGAATACCGGCAACAGAATAAACAGCAGGATAAATCTCTGTGATTTTTTCTTTTGTATTCAATTTTGGCAAAATCAGGCATCATTTAGCGGGATGTAAACTGTAATTTTGTTTTCAGTATTAATTTTTTAAATCATATTCATGAAAACAACAAAATTAGTTTATCGCTTTGCCGTTTTATCATTTTTCTTTGCCGTTTCGTTTAACGCTTCCGGTGCAAAAGTAGCTTCATATCCCTTGCCGTTTTGTTATACCGAATCGGATAATTTTCAAGTTTCGGTTTCGGGAATCAAAGTTCCCGTATCCAAAACATGGAACGTTTACGAATACGCTCACTATTCGTTTGAAGGGCAAACAACTATTACGATAACCGCAAAGCAGGATATTCAGACATTCAGTATCAGTTCCCCTGCTTACAATATTCAGGGAACAAAAAACGGAAAAACACTGACTTTTGAACTCAACCGTTCACTATACCTTATTATAAAGATTAACAGTCTGCCCGAGCTTGTTATTGCCGCCGATGAATGGGAAACCGATGTCCCTGCATCTTCGGGCGAAGGTATATATAATGTAGTAAACGACTATGGTGCA
Source organism: Dysgonamonadaceae bacterium (assembly GCA_031259075.1). Lineage (GTDB taxonomy): Bacteria > Bacteroidota > Bacteroidia > Bacteroidales > Azobacteroidaceae > Azobacteroides. The sequence continues at coordinate 14,473 of JAIRLY010000160.1, forward strand.
GACCCGTTGGGCGAAAATTCAGTTTATACCGCGATGCAAAACGCCGCGCTTTTTCAACAAGCGATAGATGATGCCAATGCTGCTGGCGGAGGAATTGTATATGTTCCGTCCGGCGTGTATTACACCAAAAGCATCATCCTCAAAAGTAATGTTCATCTTTATCTTGCATCCGGAGCCGTCATTCGCGGAACAGGCAGAGCCGCTGATTATCAAACACTCTATTATAAATCGTCCATCAGTAATTATCCCGGCTCGTGGCTGATTTACACCGACGGTCCCATACCTGTTCCGACGGGAACAAACCGGAGCCTGCCGGTCGAACAGACGACTAATATAAAGATATACGGAAGGGGAACGATCGACGCCAACGGCGACGCCGCCCGAAAAGACAAGATGCTGCTGGCGCAATTGATGCCAATGAATACCGAAAACTTTACGGTTGATGGCATTACATTTCGCGACAGTGGTTTGTGGGGCGTAACGGTTACGCGCTCCAATGACGTAAATTTCCTGAACGTGAAATTTTTCAACGAAAACAATGCCAATCACGAAGATGATGCGATCGACATCAATGAATCGCAGCGGGTGCTGGTAAAACATTCGATTGCCATCAGCGAAGACGACACTTATTCTACCAAAACATGGGATAATTGGGCAGGCGAACTGACCGTCAACTGGACAGGACCTGCCGAAGAACTGAACGACGTCGTTTTTGACGATTGCGTGGCTTGGAGCCGTTGCGCCGCCTTCAAAGTAGGTTTTGGCGTTTATCAGCATCAAAGCAATATCGTTTTCAAAAATTCGACGGTTTACAAATGTATGCGCGCCTTGGCGGTTAACCACAAATACAAACCCAAAAACGTAACCAATGTCGTGTTCGACAATATTGATATTGAAGGATATTGGGCGCGATCAGGCAGCGAATACATGCAACGGTGGTTCGAACTTGATTTCAGCGATAATTCGGACGGCGGTTATATTGACGGAGTTACCATAAGGAATATTAATGTGCGCAATGTCGGAACAGTCACTTCGGTTTTAAAAGGTCTCAACGCCAATACCAAGGCCAAAAACATCACATTCGAAAATATTTATATGCCCGGTCAAACTACACCTGCGACCACCTTGGACCAGATGAACATCAAAAACCGCAATAATTATCTGGAAAATGTACAAATCGTTTCAACCGGCGCTACCGTTATAAAAAGCGCCGCCGATTTAAACAATATTCGCAACAATCCGGACGGAAACTACAAATTGACAGCCGATATTGACTTGACCGATTGGATTGACGCTAATTCGCCTGCCGAAGGATGGATGCCAATTGACAATTTTACGGGTACATTGGATGGGAATAATCATTTTATTACCGGTCTTTGGGTAGATAGAACCGCCAATAATGCCGGTTTGTTCGGAAATGTTGCAGGCGAAGTCCAAGTCAAAAATTTGGGAATCAAAACAGCCGAGGGAAAATCGGTGAAAGGAGGTGAAAATGTAGGCATTTTAATCGGTCGCATTACTAACTCCGAAACAACCAATCGTTTATTGATCGAAAACTGCGCGGTTTTTGGTAACGCGGAAGGCTCCAAATCAGTCGGAGCAATGATAGGACTTGTGAACTGGGCAACCGTGACCATTGAAAATTCATACGCAGCCGGCACTATTGTTTCAACAGGAGACGGCGCCGGCGGATTGATCGGATCGTCGTGGGGTAATGTTACGGTTCGCATCGAAAAATCCTATTCCGCCAATTCAGTAAAGGCTTCTTCAGCAAACGGATCGACAGGAGGATTGTTCGGTTCGGCAAGCGCAAATAACGCTTCCGGTATCAATCTGACGATAACCAATTGCTATGCAATCAATCCAAACATCGACAGCTCAACAGCCAACCGGATACTCGGATGGACAAAAGCGGGCGCCAACATTACGCTCGGCAATAACTACGGATACGAACAAACGCTTGTAAAAGGAAATACGGTGGACGGAAATTTAACCGGCAATAACGGGGAAAATACCAGCAAAGCAGCGCTTAAAAAACAGGAAACATATTCAAACTGGAATTTCCCGGACGTATGGAGCATGAATGGCGGCGATTACTTTTTGCCGGTACTAAAAACGCTCAACCCTTCCTCGCAGCCGGACAGTTGTCTTGAACATTTGAAAGGCAATGCCAAGATTTCGATTCTCCCCGATGAAAAAGGCGTTATTGCCTATTTGCCTGCTCAACCCGAAATCGACGATGATATTGAAATTACGATTACTCCACAACCCCAATATAATCTTTCCAAATTTTATATCAACGATATAGATAAAACTTCCGGCGTGTCAGGGAATAAATTCACGCTGCATATCGAAAACACAAATTATACGCTGAAAGCTGAATACGACGACTACAATGGTTCCGGAAAAGGGACAAAAAATTCGCCCTACATTATTTACAACGTCGAACAACTGAATTATATGCGGAATCATCTAAACAGTTGTTACCGTTTGGGAGCAAATATTGATTTGCAGTCCACCCTCAATTCTACCTCCGAAGGCTGGCTGCCGATTGGAACAACAGAAGATCCTTTTACGGGCGGTTTCGATGGAAACCGGTTTGTTATTTCAAATATTTGGATAAACAGAGAGAACATAGATAACACCGGATTTTTCGGATCGGTAAGTGGTAGCGCCGTAATCGAAAACTTGGGTATTATCGTTCCCGAAGGAAAATCAATTAAAGGAAAAAACCATGTGGGAGGGGTTGCCGGAAATATTTTACAAACCAATCCTGATGACAGCGTAACGATTCGCAACTGTTATGTAACCGCTTTCATTTCAGGCGATAATTTTGCAGGTGGAATTGCCGGATTTGCCGAATCGGCAACTGTAGCGATAGAAAATTGTTATGCCGGCGGCAAAGTAACAACTGCTGGAAATGCTTCGGGAGGCTTGTTCGGCAGTTCGGCAGGAAAGACAAAACTTTACATTAAAAACAGTTACTCGTTAAATACAGTAGAAACAGCCGGTACCGGCGTCGCGGGCGGAATTTTCGGACTTGCCGAAGCCGACGATGCAAGTGAAATATTCCTCTTTATTTCAAATTCAAAAGCCATCAATCCCGAAATAACCGGAAATACGGTAAATCGAATTTATGGTTTTGCCAAACAAGGTGCCCATATTAATCTTGTAAACAATACCGTCTTTTCCGGTATGCTGCTAAACGGCGCAGAAGCACCTAATCTTCCTGACGAAACCGGTCAAAGCAGGGCAGAATTAAAATCTCAGGAGAATTATCCCGGTTGGGATTTTTCAAGAATATGGCAAATGGGTAACCGACGCTATCCGTTGCCCGTTTTGCGTAGCGGCTCGCTTGTCGATTACCGGCAAACGCTCTGTCCCGCGCACATGGTTGAACCTTTCAGCGGTGAAGGAAACGGCGCTTCCGAGCAACCTTATGTTATTACTACTTCCGAACAGTTGCGCGAAATAGAGAACAATCTTGCTTTGCATTACAGACTTGGAAACAACATTGATTTAACCGAATGGATCACGAACAATTCTCCTGTTGAAGGATGGAAACCGTTAGGCGACGAATTTGAAGCGTTTAGCGGCTCGCTTGATGGCGCTGGATACAGCATCTCGGAATTGTGGATTGATTTATCCAATAATGATAATGTCGGATTGTTTGCCTGCGCCGGCGGAAATGCTGTAATCAAAAACTTGGCTTTGAAAACCGCTTCTTCCAAATCAGTAAAAGGGAAAAATGCAGTCGGCGCATTAATCGGTTTTGCACCTTCGGGAAACATCGGAATAAGCAACAGCTACGTGGACGCTAAAATTGAAGCCTTAGAAAAAAATGCCGGAGGTTTTACCGGTTACAGCAAAGCCGAACTTTCGATAGAGAATTGTTATGTATTAGGTAGCGTAACGGTAGAATCAGATCGTGCCGGAGGTTTCGTGGGTTTGGCAGAAAATACAGCGCTCAATATCAAAAACAGCTATGCAGCAAACGAAATCATGTGTTCGAACGGTTCGGCAGGCGGTTTGTTAGGCTCAATAAACGGAACAAGCTCTATTTTGAAAATAGAAAAGTGTGCAGCAATAAATTTAAGAGTAGTCGGTTCGGAAAATTATACAGGGCGGATTATAGGCTTTAATGCCGCCAACAATACAACGCTTAGTAATTTCGCCCTTGCAAATATCAGGTGCAATAGTAGCGAAACGGTAAAAACACAAAACAATAAAAATGGTTTGGACAAATCGGGCAACGAAATGGTGACCCAAAATACATACAGTAACGGTCTCGACTGGAATTTCGGATCGGTTTGGAAAATGAGCAACGATTCTTATCCTTTACCCATTCTGCAGTCCATCAATCCAGACAATCAGCCGAAGATTGCACCCTCGCACCTCGCCGGCTTCGTTCCTCTCCGTATTTTGCAGCCGGACGCAAACAATATGCTTACGGTATATCCCAATCCCACGCAAGGCGAATTGCAGATCAACAAAAAAACGATTGACGCGGAAGTTTTGTTTTTCGATTGCACAGGAAAATTAGTGTTGCAAACCAACGATACTCAATTAAATATCGGAAACTTGACGAGCGGAATCTATATACTGCAATCCGAAGGACAGCGGGTAAAGGTGATAAAAAGCAAATAGTCTCCGTCCGTGTCAAAAATGATACCATTCCGGTCAAATGGATTTTGATAATATATTTGGCTGATTACGGCACATTGAAAAAATCATATTACAGTAATTTTGAACTTCATAAAATCATGTTTAATTTTAAAATTCAAAAATCATGAAAAAACAGTTATTCTCTTTTGTATTTGTAATGACCGCTGCATCTGCGTGTTTTCTCAGTTCTGACTTGTATGCATTCAACGGAAGCGGGAGCGGAACACCCGAAAATCCTTATGTAATCACAACGGCTACTCAACTTGCCGAAGTGAAAAACGACTTGAACGCCCATTACAAATTGGGCGCCGACATTGATCTGACGGATTGGATTGCCGCCAATTCGCCGACAGCAGGCTGGGAACCTATCGGATTCAGCGGATCAAACGATGTAGCCGAAGCAACGCCTTTCCGTGGAACGTTCGATGGCGACGGACACACCATCAGCGGCTTATGGATTGATCGTCCCGACAACAAATTTATCGGCTTGTTTGGGCAAATAAGCGGAGAAACTACCTTTAAAAATTTAGGAATTGTTATTCCCGAAGGAAAATCCATCAAGGGAAACGAAAATGTGGGAGCCATTGGCGGTTGGTTTACCAATGCCGATGCAACGAACATGACCATAATCAACAATGTGTTTGTGAGCGGAAAAATAGAAGGAACAAAAGCGGTCGGCGCGTTGGTTGGTTTGCTCAACTGGACGAGCGCTACTATTGAAAACACTTATGCTGCAGGAGAAATTGCCGGATACACTACCGGCGACGGTATCGGCGGACTGATAGGTTCGACATGGGGAAACCTAATGGTTAATCTCAGTAAATCTTATGCTACCAATGTGATAACAAGTTCGGTTACCTCCGGATCATTAGCAGGGCTTTTCGGCTCGACGAGCGCCAACAATGCCGCAGGTATTAATATTACTGTTTCTAACTGCGTAGCGGCAAATCCGTTTATTACGGGAGGCAATAACGTACAGCGTATTCTGGCTTACGCAAAATCAGGAACGCAGCTTACCTTTATCAACAATTACGCATACGTTGGAATGTTGCTTAACGGAGCGGAAGAATGGTTTGGCGCATTGGACAACAATGGCGGAGCCGATATTGAAGCCTCTGCACTTATTCGGCAAAGCAGCTATGCGACATGGGATTTCGACGGAGTGTGGCAAATGGGAAACAGTGCATACCAGCTTCCCGTACTCAAAACATTGAATCTTGCTTCGCAACCTACCGTAAATCCGGCGTACTTGGGAGGTACCTCCATAAACGGTATTCTTCTCGAAAAACTTGATGTTCAATATGCTGACGGTATCCTGAATATTCTGAACAAAACATCAGGCAGTATCGTGAAAGTTTACAGCGTAACAGGCGCTTTAATCCTGTCGGGTATAAAGGATTCTTATGATATTTCTTCATTACCGAACGGTGTTTATCTGGTGAAAATTGACAACGGGATTACCAAAATCCTGAAATAAATTTCACGTGAAATTTAAAATTATACTCCTGTCCACTTTTACGCTTTTACGGACAACTTTCTTGCTTCGAGCGGGAACTTTCTCGCTTCGAGCGGGAACTTTCTCGCTTTGCCGGCAAGTTCCTCGCTCCGAGCAAGAAACTTCCTGCTAAAAGCGACAAAACGGCAGTCCGGAGATTTTCCGTTGAGGCTGATACTGCAACGGGTGATTGATTCGTGTCCGGCAAATCTTTAAAAAACAAAATACTAAGATATGAAATTAGCAATACAGTTATTATTTGTTTTTGTATTCATCAATATACAATTTATTTATCCACAGAATACGAATGTGATTCATGAAAGAAATTACAATTACGTATTAAAGTCAAAGGAAGGTCATTGGGGGGATTTTGAATGGAAAATGTGTAAAGCAAGTGAAATAAAAACAAATAGTGAAGATGTTTCTACATCCAATGTATCCACAACCGGCTGGTTACCCGCCGTCGTTCCCGGAACAGTTCTTAATTCATTAATTTACAACGGTATTTATCCCGAACCGTATTTTGGTTTGAACAACAAATTAACATCCGGTCTTATTCCCGATTTGTATCATGCAGGACGCGATTTTTATACTTACTGGTTCCGTACTTCCTTCGATACGCCCCCAAACGTATATCAGGGACGGAAAACGTGGTTGCAGGTAGATGGAATAAACTACCGCGCAGAAATTTGGCTTAATGGCTCAATGGTGGGGAATATCGCCGGCATGTTCTATCAAGACAAAATAGACATTAGTGATTATATAAAGTTGAATGAAAAAAACATTTTGGCAATCAAAGTCTATCCTGTTGATTTTCCCGGAACAATTATGCCCAAAGAAGGTAAAAACTTCGGCGCTTCCGATGAATTTCAAAACGGAGGAAACGGCGAAATCGGAAAAAACGTAACTATGCTGGCAACTGTCGGCTGGGATTTTGCTTATCTCGACGGCATCCGCGACCGCAACACCGGTATCTGGAAAGATGTTTTCGTTTACACCACCGG
>JAIRLY010000220.1 GCA_031259075.1 Dysgonamonadaceae bacterium
GTCATATCAAGGGTTTTGTCGGCCTCGATATATTCGTCAACAGGCAGGTTGAAACGCAAATCCTGCTCCATAAAATGCGTAGCAAGGCTTATCTTGCAGCCGGGATGATTTTTACGCAACAAGAGCGCGGTGCAGCGGACAATAGCCTCGGCCCCATGATTGTAGGCGCCGCCGTGTCCGTAAAGGATAAAGTGTCTAGCCATCGTTATCTCCTAATTGTCCTGCCGGTGGAAAACGCGGCGAGTCGTCGCAAAACCCGGAGCAGTATTCGCAAGCCGCAAAATATTTACGGTTATAAAAATTTCTTATTTGTTCTTTTTTTACAGAAACCGAAATTGCGTCTGACAAAATGTCAATATATTCACTTGGATTATCAGAAATCAACGCTAAATCCTTGCATCGCTTGTATGTTGGACAAACATATGCCTTACCATCAATAATTGGCATACATTTTAATTTTGAATTAAGAAGACATTTTAAAAATATACTTTCAATATCTTTATCAATAGTGTATTTTTTTGATAAATCAGACAGATCTACCCATCCACCGCAATGTGTGTCAACACCGTAATACGTCCTGATTCGATGCCGGATATTGGCGCCATTAAACGCTTCGGATATTTCAGGAATTTTTGTTGATAATTTAGGTCCATAATTATCAACTAAAATATCTACTTTGTTTGAGAACGATAAACTTTTCAAAAGGCGGTCGTTAGGTATAATCGTCCCGTTAGTAGTAATTTCAAATATATTAATTTTATCGATAAATGATGATATAAAATCTATAATTTCAGGCAACTGTGGATGTAAAAGCGGCTCTCCGCCGTTAATATTGAATTTTTCAATTATATCAACTATATCAAAAATACCCTGAACCGTTTTTGATAAAGCCTCTGCCGAAAAATGTGGCGGTGGGTAATAATAAGGAGAATAATTTCCACATAGCCTGCACTTTAATGTACATCTGTGCGTAATAATTAAAGCAATTTGTTTAATTTTTAATAGTTCCATATTAATCAGTCTCTCTATAAGGTTTTTCCAATTGTTCGGCGGGAGCAAAACGCGGTGAGTCGTCGCAAAACCCGGAGCAGTATTCGCAAGCCGCAAAATATTTACGGTTATAAAAATTTCTTATTTGTTCTTTTTTTACGGAAACCGGAATGGAATCATCCACAAAACTAATATAATCATCAGGTATATCCGGAATAATGCCTAAAGTTTCGCAGCGTTTGTAAACACCGCATATATACGCTTTACGATCAAAAAGTACAAAACAGTGAAATGGTCCGGGATACGCGCAATGTTTATAGATTTGCTCTGTTTCAGATGAGCTTCGTTGCTTCTTTGACAGATCCAGCAAATCAACCCAGCCGCCGCAGTGCGCGTCATCACCGTAATATTTTCGGTGGCGGTATTTTATTCCATATACCTTGAACGCGTCTATTATTTTCTGAACATTTTTTGATAATTCCTTGCCGTAATCATCAATAAGAATATCAATTTTAGTGGAAAATTGCAGAGCCTTCAAAAGCCGTTCTGTAGGCGCTATAGAGCCATTTGTTATGATTTCTAACATTCCAATTTTATTCATATACGGTTCAAAGGATTCCATGATTTCCGGCAGTTGCGGATGCAGCAGCGGTTCTCCGCCGTTAATTGTAAACTTTTCGATTCTGTCAACTGCCTTAAAGTATTCCGCAACGCCGCCTGTCAAATTTTCAAAGGAGTAATGCGGCGGCTCTTCATAATATGGGGCACTGACCGCGCAAAGCCTGCAATGCAAATTACAACGGAGCGTAACTACCAATGTTGTATTTAAAAGACTTAGTGATTCTTGCATAAAATATCCTTATTACAATTGCTCTGGATAGGTGTATCGTTTGGAATCTTCACAAAACCCGTTGCAATGTGAACAGTAAGTTAAAAATTTACGGTTACGTAAATTAAATATTTTTTCTTTTATTTCAGAATCTGATAATGAATCATCGAGTAAATTAATGTATTCATCCGGTTTATCGGGTACAAAATCAAGTAAACGGCTATTTACATAGCACATATGAACTGTTCCGTCAATAAGAATGATAAGGTTTTTCCATGTTGTTGAAAAACTACAGCGTTTAAAAATATTCTCATTTTCTTTTTCTGTCCTATGCTTTTCCGTGAAATCAGAAACATCAATCCAGCCGCCCAGATGGGTATCGTCTCCATAATATTTTCTGATACGATGTTTAATGCCTGATGCTGAAAATGCGTTCGCTATTTCTGGAACTTTCCGAGACAACTCAGGACCATAGTTATCCACTAAAACATCAACTTTGCTAGAGAATTTTAAACTTTCCAAGAGTCTGTCAGTTGGAACAATCGTTCCATTAGTAAATATCTCAAACAATTCAATTCTGTCTATGTAGGTTGAAAAAAAATCTACCAACTCAGATAATTGCGGATGAAGTAAAGGTTCACCGCCGCTTATTGTAAACATCCCGACACGGTCTATGTTTTCAAAAAACCGGGCAACACTTTTCGTTAAGTGTTCATACGAATAGTTTTCCGATCTACTGCAATACGGCGCATATGTTGCGCACATCTTGCACTTCAAAGAACATTTGGATGTTACCAGTACCGTCAGATTCAATAGTTCCCCTTTTTTCATTTCCATAAAAATACACTCCTATAAAATTCATTTATACATTTCAAGAGTATGCG
>JAIRLY010000275.1 GCA_031259075.1 Dysgonamonadaceae bacterium
ACAGGTGGATTAGATAATGGAGGTCATAGTGCAATGACAACTAATTCTACAGATGCATTTAATTTATTTAAATTTGCCGCAGATAACTCAAATGTGGAATGGAGTCTTTCCGGATTTAATAATTCAGAAGAAGGCACTAATTTTGTTTTTAATACAACACATGAGAAAACAAGAATTTCAAATAAAAACCGTTTTGGAAGCGAAAGATCCGATCTGATATTTGATGTTCATAGTCATCCTGGTAGTGAGCAATACACAAAGATAGCATCGGGATATACAGATGGGCTTAACTATGAAATCGGTACTGATATGGGAACAATGGCTATTTATTATAATGCAGCAAAAGCAGCAGGAAAATCTTTTCCCAATGAATATCCCAGATTTTATATTTATCATAAAGAAACGGGCGGGTTGTATAATTATAATTATCAGACAACTTCTTCCTATGTAGGAAGAGTAAGTACTCCAATTTCATTAAGAACATTAATTAATAGGCATCAAGTAAAATGAAAAAGGTTATTATTGTGTTGTTATTAATCGTATTTGTTTCCTGTAAACAAACCAAAAACAGAAAAATAGAGAATAATATTTTTAATCCCATCTTAAAGAATGAAATTATAAAGATGCTTGAAATAAAAAACAGAGAAACAAACAATAAAGATATGAAAACAGAATTTTGTAAAGTAATAGTTTCTCAAAACTATCAAAAAGATGGAATATGTACAGTATGGATTACACTGAGTAATAATGTTCATCCAATGGAAGTATTTTATCCTCCATCAGATTCTTTAAGTATTCATATCAATCCTAATGCAACTGGATATACATTTATAGAAAATGAATTGATTGTTTGTTATTTACTTTCAGACTCTTGTAGTTACAATTTAATAAATAAAAAAGAATTAGTTCCATACAAAGATTCCATTCCAGGTTACCCAGACATAACAAAAGATTATTCTGATATGGCATTTGAAGCTCCTACATGTATATACAAACTAGTAGGCGATAGCCTTCAGTTGATAAAATCAGAGTGGATAGACATCTTTTAGTTTACTTTCACTTCGCAAAAGAGAACAAAAACGGATAATCAATGAGTTATGAAAGGAAACAGAAAAATGATAATAAGTTAGTAATGAAAGTGAGAACACATACATCAGTCAAAAGCAATACGCATGTAAATCAATACACGGATTATTACCTGTTCGGTATGCCGTATGCCAGCAGTTCATATCTTGAAAGACAGCCGTACAAGTTTGGCGGAGAAGAACCGGATGGCACGGACTGAACCTGTATGATTTCGACGCCCGGCAATTAGATAGGGTTATACCGCGGTTTACAGCGATGGATCCGCCGGTAGAGAAGTATTATAGCGTGAGTCCGTATGCGTATTGTGGGAATGACCCGGTGAGATTTGTGGATCCAAGCGGAATGAGTCCTGTTTATGATCCGTACGGGAATTTTTTAGGAACAGACGATGAAGGTATCGCAGGAAATGCTCTTGTCATAGATACAAAAGATTTGGAAACAAAAGATACATTATTTTGGATAGTGAATAAGACAGAACAAAAAACAGAGCATTTTTTAGACTCTCTCGAATTTTACAATTTTCTTAAAAAAGAAAAATTAATATATAGCTGAATAGTTACTATATTTTTTCATCACTTAAGTTTTTTCGCGATAAATACTGTACCGGGTAAAGGACGGCCAAAAATCCAATTCCTAAAACAGTGGCCAAAACAAAAAAAAGGTCGCTGATTTTTACCTGAACCGGATAAGCATCCACAGCAAAAGCGCCATTCCCGCCTCCCAATTGCAGCCATCCGAAATGTTGTTGTCCTAAACAAAGCAATATTCCGGTAAATATTCCGATAATAGCGCCCAATGCGGAGATCAACCATCCTTCAAAAAGGAATATTCTTGAAATGAGCTTATTGCCGGCGCCTAAATTACGAAGTGTAATCATGTCTTTTTGTTTATCTACAATCAACATAGATAATGAGCCGACAATATTGAAGACGGCGATCAGAAGAATAAAACAAAGCATAAGGAAAGTAACCCATTTTTCGATGCTCATCATCTTGAATGCCGATTCTTGTTGCCGGTAGCGATCTTTTACTTCATATTGATCTCCGATTATTTGTTGTATTTTTTTTCGGACCGTTTGAGTATTAGCCGTTTCCTTCAATTTGATTTCCAAAGCGCTCACTTCTGTTTTGTAATCAAACAAGTTGCGGGCAAACTGTATGGAAGTAATCAGATAATGGTCGTCATATACTGGTTGTTTCACCATAAAAATGCCACTGATATAAGCGTATTCTATATTAAAAGAAGAAATGGGATTCGCTAAATTTACTTGTACTTCTCTTTTAGGAGCGTAAATGTCTAAAGGGAAAATAAATCGGGCATTTACGCCCAAATTACTGGCGACTCCGATACCTAATACAGCAAAATGACTCACCTCATTTTTCAGTACAAAATCACCGTCAATGAGCGCTTCATTGATTTGTGTCAATTTGTCGAAATTATCGGAAACACCCTTTAAAACGACCGGAACTTGTCTTTCTTTATATTTTACCAGTACATTATCTTCCAAGCTTTCGGAAATACGGTCTATCTCGGCAAGCGAATATACTTCAAGAAAATTTTCTGTCTCCGGATCAAAAACTTTTCCTTTTACCGGTGTAATTTTCAATTCCGGATCAAAAGAACTGAACATATCCGAAACTAATCCTTGAAAACCGTTGAAAACCGACAAGGTACAAACCGTTGCCATTGTTGCAATCGCTACGCCACAGATTGCTGCTAATGAAATGATATGAATGGCATTATGCGATTTTTTGGAGAAAAAATACCGTTTAGCTATGTAAAGAGAAAGGTTCAATGTTTCAGTAATTGATCAATATTTTCCAAATAATCAATAGAATCGTCTAAAAAGAAAGTTAATTCCGGTATCCGGCGTATCTGTTTACCGATTCGCGTTCCTAATTCATACCGGATGCTTTTCTTGTTCATGTTGATATTATCCATGATTTCTTTTCCTCTTTGCGAAGGGAATATGCTTAAATAAGCTTTTGAGACGCCCAAATCAGGACTCATTTTTACATTGGTTACTGATACCATGACGCCGTGCATCTGTTTGGTTTGCAACAAAAAAATTTCACTTAAATCTTTTTGTATCAACCGTTCCATTTTTTGCAGTCTTGTATTATTCATGATTTTTGGAATTGAAAATTAAGAGTGGCTGAAATCATCATTCTTAATTTATAATTTATAAATAACCGTTAATCCGTCCCGTAAAGGTAAGATAACTTTTTCAATTCTCGTATCAAGTTTGATTTTTTTATTAAAATCCATGATTCCCATCGTTTGTTTATCGTTGGAATGAGATTCTTCCAATACTTTTCCATTCCATAAAGTATTGTCTGCTAAAATAACGCCTCCGGTGTTTATTTTAGCAAAAATCAAATCATAAAATTTGCTATACAGACGTTTGTCTGCGTCGATGAAAGCCATATCAAAATTTCCTTCCAATTGGGGAATGATTTCCAAAGCGTCGCCGATATGCAGATGAATTTTGCTTTTAAAATCCGACAAATCGAATTGTTTCCGGATAAAATCTTCCAACTCGTCGTCCCGTTCAATCGTATGAATTTCTCCGTTTTCAGGAAGCGCTTCAGCCAAACATAAGGTAGCGTAGCCGGTATAAGCGCCGATTTCCAATATTCGTTTGGGTTGCAACATTCGCACAAACATTTTCAAAATACGCCCTTGTAAATGCCCTGAAAGCATTCGGGGACGAAGAAGATTGACATGAGCGTCTCGACTCAAACGAGAAAGTTGTTCGCCTTCATCATCTATGTGACTTAATATATAATCTTCTAAATTCAAGTATTGTTGCGTTTGAAAAAAGGCGGGCGGAAATTTTCGGATCCGTCCAATATTCTACTTACATTATTGATTTCAAGGAAAGAAGTTCCACCTCCTTCTCCAAAACTTCCGCTGAGGTATGCCACCATATCGTCTTTGTCGATCATCTGCTTTTGTATCAATTTATTTAACGCGTCTAAAAAATATTGTTTGGGGTCCTCGCTTTCTGCTTGGTATTCCGCCCAAACGCCATAAGATAATGATAATTCGCGTGTTGTTTGTTCTTTATAGCAAATTGCAAAAACAGGAGCTTTTCCTCTGAATGCAGCCAGATTACGAGCGGTTCTACCGGAATAACTATCTGTAACAATTGCTTTTACATGTAATTTGATACTTGATTTGACGGCTTGTTTTGATAAGAAAGACGTTACATCCAAATCGTCTTCAGTAGTTGGAACCCTGATATCATTTTCTAATAACTTTGTTTTTTCAGCTTCTCGTGCGATGCTCGACATGGTTCTGACCGCTTCTACCGGAAATTTTCCGTAAGCCGTTTCGCCGCTCAACATTAAAGCATCGGTGCGATAATAAATAGCATTCGCAACATCTGTGACTTCGGCACGTGTGGGACGAGGATTGGTAATCATGGAATGTAACATTTGGGTAGCGACTATTACCGGTTTTTTGGCTGCTACGCATTTTCGAATCAAGATGCGTTGCAGCCCCGGAATTTTTTCCTGCGGGACTTCAATTCCCAAATCGCCGCGAGCTACCATAATACCGTAAGCGACCTCCAATATTTCGTCTATATTATCCACACCTTCCTGATTTTCTATTTTTGCAATAATCTTTATTGGGCTGTGATGTTCATCCAAGATACGCTGAATGTCCAAAACATCCTGTTTGGTTCTTACAAATGAATGAGCAATAAAATCTATTTGATTTTTAATAGCATAAAGAATATTTTCCCGGTCTTTTTCAGTCAAAGAAGGCAGATTGATCCGGACGCCCGGAATATTTACACTTTTACGGCTTCCTAAAACCGCATCGTTTACGGCTTCTACAAGGAGGTAGCCGGGATGTTTTCCGATTACTTTCAGTTCCAGATCGCCGTCGTCAATCAATATTATATCCCCTGTTTTCAGTTCATTGGCGAAATTGGTATAGTTGACTGAAATTAGGCCCTGCATTGTTTTTTCAAAGGGCGCTCCTTGAATTTTCACTCTATCGCCGGTTTTGAAAGGAATCGGTTCATCGGATAAAGTAGTACGAACTTCAGGCCCTTTTGTATCTATCAAAATCCCGATCCGGTTGGAAACGGTTCGCACACTTCGAATGATCTTGTCAAATCCTTCCGTATCCAAATGGGCGGAATTCATTCGCACTACGTTCATCCCTGCATTGAACAAGTCGGTAATAAACTCGATATCACAACGTTTATCGGAAACGGTTGCTACTATTTTGGTTTGCTTCAACATAGTTTATCTGTTTTCTACATGAAAATTAAAGATACAAAATTAATGATTTTATTTGAAATGTATTTCTTTATTTTTATTAACGCAGGGCAAACGCATCATAATTTTGCAACTATTCAGCCGGAAGATAAAAAAGTATTTAGCCGGCACTGAAGTGTATTGCTACGATACCTGAACAGCTACCATTTTTTAACTCCTGATAACTTACCTAATCTTAGCAAGGTGGACACGATTTGCCTTTTATTTTTTATCCAAAATTGAAAACGGATTTTTTTATTAGTCCCGGAATCGCTGTTGCTACTTATTTTTCTTTTTTTGCAAAAAAACATTCATTATCTTTTGCAAAAATAAATTTAAACATTATCTTTGGCGATAAATTTTGCAATATTGCATTTAACATTGTCTTTTTTATAGCTTTGCACGCTGAATAGCGATTAAAAAACAACTTATGTATTACACTGAACAAACATACCGGTTGGCGGCTATTTTTTCTTTTATAAATAGAAAAGAAATAGCTTTTTTTAACACTTTTTATTTGTGCGTTTCAAATATTTTGTTAAACACACACACACACACACACACACACACATCGCGCGCGTAAGTATAAGAAAAATCTTTTTAATAAACAAGTCAACCGACCTTCGGGGCAGAGAAGGTAGGATATATGGATACTCCACTCGGCGAAGGCAAAGCCTTCGCCGAGTGGAGGGCATCCCTGTGGGAGTATGTCAAAATCGGCAACGAAACGTAAAAATTCTCCCAAAAAGGGGATTGACGCATATTAATATCTCCCATACTTTTGCAGAATATTAAAAATAAAAATAAGTAAAACAATTCAATCAATTAAAATTATGAGAAACATTATTTCTATGTTAGTCCTGGCATTATTTACAGGCACAGTATCTCTTGTCAAAGCGCAAGATATTATTATTCTGACAAATGGTAATGAAATCAAAGCAAAAGTGCTGGAAATCGGAACTACCGAAGTGAAGTACAAAAAGTACGGTAATGAATCGGGTCCCAATTATTACATGGGTAAATCGAAGATCGCCAGGATCAGGTACGAAACCGGCGACGAAGATGTATTTAGCGAATCGGACATACAGACAGAAACGCCGGTTGCTCCGGTAAGACAGACTACCACCCAGAGGCAGGAAACATCTCAACCGGTGGTTACTCAAAGGCAGGAAACGCCGGTTTCCAGGCAGCCGGTAGTAGTAGCCGATTATCCGGGAATTAAGCATAAAAAGGGTTATCTTGGATTCCTTATTGGCGGTGGGACAGTATTAGAAGATTATTCGAATATTGACAAAGGCGTACATTACAGTATTAATGCGGGTTATTTATTCAACAATAACGTCGGAGTACATATTTCTTTGTTTGGTTCGGCCTATTCATTGTCTAATAAAAGTAATACTTCGTACGGATTACGCGGAACATTTGTAGGACCTTTATTTTCATTTCCAACGCAGGACTATAAATTATACTTCGATCTGCGTCCAAGTATCGGTTTAGCTCAAGGTGAAGCCACAATAGGAGAAGAGTCAGGCACTACGAAGGGGTCTTTTGGGGTAGGAATAGGAACTTCTTTGCGATGGAATGTAGCCGAGTCGTTCGCCTTGTCATTCAATCTGGATTATATTAACGCTAAAGCTGGTGAGATTGATTGGCCTACGGTCGGATTTACCCTTGGATTTAACTGGTGCTTCTAAATCACCTGAACGAAAATTACGCAGATAAATACAAAGTTATGAAAAGATACTTGTTTTTTACCTTGTTCATTTTAGGCTTTATGTCCGGAATCGTAGCGCAGGATATTATTATCCTGAAAACCGGCGACGAAATACAGTCGCGCGTCCTGGAAATAGGCGAAAAGGAAGTGAAATACAAAAAGTTCAAGAATCCGGACGGTCCGTTGTATGCATTACGAACAGCGGAAATATTTATGATTAAGTACGAAAACGGAACCCGGGACGTATTCGGCCTGGATTCGGACGAGAGCGCCGAACCGGTTTTGGAAGAAGACGTAACCGGCGATTATGCCATCCTCAACATTTACCGGCCCAAGGGTTTTGTCGGAAGCTTCATTGATTACGATCTACGTTTGAGCGACGAATGGGTTCTGTGTACGGTCAAAAACAATTCATGGGCTTCGATACAAGTTAGCCAAACCGGTTGGCAGAGGGTTTGGGCAAAAACAGAAGCTAGTTCGGAAGCGTTCATCAACATTGAGCCGGGCAACGTATATTACATCCGTTGTGGAGTGAAAATGGGATTAATTGTTGGCCGGCCAAGTATAGAGGTCGTTCCGAACGAAGTGGGCGAAGCGGAGTTTGAGGCCGTTCAGCTATCATCAGTTCCTAATAAGTAAAGTAAAGCAAGGGCTGGAAAAAGTTTGGAACAATAGAAGAACGCGATGTAGAAAACGAATGAATGAACAAAAAAAATTAATAACCGCTCCTTGTGAGCATAAAAGAAAAGAAAATGAAAAGAAAAAATTTGTTGAATCTCCTGCCGGCAGGACTGGTATTGTGTACCGTCTTTGCCTGTTCACAGGATAGCGTATTGCGCCCCTCGAAGGACGAGAGTACCGGGAAATGGGGCTACGTCAATACAGCAGGAAAAACCGTCATTCCGCACCTGTACGATACCGCCGGAGTGTTTTCCGACAATCTGGCCTTGGCTGTGTTGAACGGCAAGATAGGTTACATAAATAAAAAGGGGAAAGAAGTCGTTCCGTTCAAGTATGAGCAGGGCAGCGAATTTTCGGAAGGTCATGCCCTGGTCGTATCCGTCGGAAAATATGGATTAATCGACAGGAAAGGCAATGAAATCATCCCGCCCGGATACGATTCGCCATTCGACTTTGCCGATGAAAGGATTTTGGTAGAGTCGGACGGGAAATGGGGATTTATCGACCGGGCAGGCAATGAAATCATCCCGCTCAAATACGGTACGGCACTCGACTTTGTCGGAGAAACAGCTCTGGCAGAACTGGACGGACAATGGGGATTAATCGACACAACGGGCATATTCTCGCCCCTGAAATACGAACTTGTCGGATCGTTCGAGGGCAATTATGCAAAGGTTGTATCGAACGGCCAATGCGGATTGATCGACATGGGCGGACAGGAAATCGTAGCCTGTAAATACGACAATATATATGCTTTTTCCAACGGGTTTGCCCGTGTTACCCTCAATGAAAAAGCCGGTGTTATCGATACTTGCGGACGAGAAATTATCCCTGTGGAATATGATGACACGGGTGTCTTTCATGAACACATTCCTCCATTTATGACGGGAATCTATAGCGGCATGTTTATAGAGAATCTTATAACGGTAAAACGAAAAGACAAAATCGGAGTGTTTGATAAAACCGGAAAAGAAATCATTCCCCCGAAATATGATGGAATTTATTTTTTTTCCGAAGATATGGCTGAAGTAAGATTGAACAAAAAATCCGGATTTATTGATAAAGACGGCAATGAAATCGTTCCATTGAAATACGATTATGTCCGTAATTTTTCCGACAGCTTGGCAAGTGTTAATTTAAAAGACAAATGGGGTCATATTGATCGAACAGGAAAAGAAATCACGCCCCTGAAATATGATGAGATTTATAATTTTTCCGGCAATCGGGCAATAGTCAAACTGAAAAACAAATGGGGGTACATTGATAGAACCGGGAAAGAAATCATTCCCCCGAAATATGACGATAATGGATTTTTCTCGAATGGTTTGGCAAGCGTCAAACTGAAAGGCAAATGGGGGTATGTTGATGAAAACGGAAAAGAATCTTTTCCAAAGGAATGAAATGTAAAAACGGTAATGAAACAGAAAAATAAAAATGATAAACAAAAGCACGGTATAGTTTTGTGCACCGGCAAAAGGTATACGGACAAGGGCAAACCGCGATGCACGACATGCATACCTCGTTTTTAGCCTTTTGCCTTTTACCTTTCGCCGGTGTCTGCGCACAAAATCATACCGCGTAAAGTATAATAAACAATTTTAAAAATGAACAGTATGAAAAAGTTATTTTATTCGGCTTTTATAGTATTATTAGCCATGAATTTTGCACTTACATCTTGTAAAGATGATGATGATCAAGACAACGGTACATCAAAAGAACTTGCGGGAACAAGTTGGTTGGTTATTAGCCTCGAAAAAGAAGATATAGTTTACTATACTTTGTCTTTCACAGCAGAGAAATATACACTGGACGCTACAAC
>JAIRLY010000340.1 GCA_031259075.1 Dysgonamonadaceae bacterium
TTCGCAAAACCTGTTGGAAACCAACAATCTGACGCTTTCCATTATGGATTCGACTTACCAAAAGACCGAATTGCAGGTTGCCCAAAAAGTTACGCGGGAAATCGACCTGAACCGGATGGACGTGAGTGTCAGCAATTTGAAATGAAAGTGGATATTCAAAAAACGCTCGCCACCCTCACACAGCAGAAAAATTACTTGAAAGTTCTTATCGGAATGCCTGTCGGTTATGACTTTAGAGTGGAAACGCCGCACGAAAACACACTTCAAGATGATGCGGACATTATTGACATATACCCAAACCAAATCGACCTCCGGGCGCAGGAATCGGTTGATTTGCACGAAAAAACCGACCTTAATAATATACTTAAGTTATTTTACTTCTTCTAAGCAGACAGGTTTGTTAACCAAACAAAATTAACGCTCACTTATTTTCTTTTCTAATTCAGCTATTCTTTCTTGTATATAATCACGTTTTGTTTGCATATAATCACTAAAATCACTGGAGTTTAAATTGAGATAAGTTTCATGACATTTGATAGCTTCTTCATACTTTTTCAAATACTCAAAATACCGAGCTTGTTCAAGATATACCCACAGATACTGCTTTCTCTTGTCTAATAATAATACTGTATTGAAAGCCTCAATTGCCTCCGTGTGCATTTGCAATTTTAGTAAACACCATCCATAACAAATAAGCAGAGAAAGATACGTATCATCCTCTAATTTACAAGGGGCTAATTTAAATGCATTATCATAACACTTAACCGCTTCTTCATATCTTTTTGAATAGTATAATGTATTTACTTCATTAAAAACTCTTCTTATTTTTTCCCCCAGCTCAAACCGCTGTGATTCTTCTCTTTTATCAAAAGCCTCTTGTTCCTTACTCTCAAAATCCAATATGGTAGAAGTAAACGTTGCGTCGTTTCTTGTCTTCCATTCATGTTCTTTTTCCATTAAAACAATGGCTTCATACGAATCTAAAAACGTTTGTTTTTGTAATAGATTTTGCGTTTCTTTTATTTTATCTTTGATTTGTTTAATATGATAATTGTTTTTTATGTTTTTCTTTAATTTTTGCAGCAAAGAATTTGCTTCTTTGGTAGTATCTTTTCGTAATTTATCTAACAACTTGACAATAATCTCATTTCTAACAATATCATCGTCGTCAAGTACTTGCAATGCAACATACGGGTTGTTATTGATTAGTTGTAATAAAATTTCTGAGGCTTCTTGCCTATTGGCTTTTTCATTGGTTGCCGATAAATATTTTACTTTCATAAAATCGGCTTTGTTCTTTGTACGCTTACAGTGTTCGGTT
Source organism: Dysgonamonadaceae bacterium (assembly GCA_031259075.1). Classification (GTDB taxonomy): domain Bacteria; phylum Bacteroidota; class Bacteroidia; order Bacteroidales; family Azobacteroidaceae; genus Azobacteroides. Next base: position 1,322 of record JAIRLY010000340.1, read on the forward strand.
TCTGATACGGCATTTGAAAAATTCTGTTGCAAATAATATGATTCTGCCAAATATAAATGTGCATCATCAATTTGATATTCGAGATTTTGATTTTTTTTGTGCATCGCCTCCGCTTGCGCATAGTGTATAAATCTTTCAAATGCTTCGATAGCCTTGGAAATATCAATATGTTCTTTTGATCTCAAATAAATTACGCCCAAATTAAACCATGAAAAGAAATCTTTTCGTTCAATGGCTATTGCCTTATTAAATTCGTCAAAAGCATCTTCAAAATACAATTTATGTCCTTTAGCAAGCGCATTCGAGAGATATTTTGCGCCTTCTTCTACGTGGTATCTCCGTTCTCTTTGGGTTTCTGGAATTTTTAATTCTGTTAATATATTGTTTAGCAAATTATTAGACATTCGCAATTGTGTATAAAGATTTGAAAAACCCTGTCCAACCATATTTCGCAATGCGAACAAATTGCTGTCCAATGCGGCAAGGCCTTGTCCAACAGCGTTTTCTATTGCATTCAAATTCTTATTTACGTTTGAAAGTTGTGCGTTGGCTGTATTTATACCTGTATTTAATGCCGTAAAACCCTGTGCTGTTATATTTCCTAAAGTATTTAGATTTTTATTTACCGTATTGATTCCACTATCAATGTTTATAAGACTGTGGTTTAATGAGCCAAAGCCTCTATCTAAAGACGAAGTGAGCATATTAGCCACAGAGCCGATTTTGTCGCCAATGAAATTTGCCGAATTGACAAGAGTTGCATTCGTTTCATGAAAACCAGCATAAGAAACCGCACTATTTGTATTGATAGCCTTTCGGATATTTTCCGCTTGTAAAACTCCTACTTGTTGTAAAAACAAAGGGTCGTTTACATCATAAGGTGGTTGCATGCCACAATAAACCTCTTTTGACAGGAAGTCTGTGTATTGCTCAAGCGCACTTTGGCTTGAATTTGGGATGATTGAAAAATTTCTCATAAGAACATGATTTATAATTATCGCAAAGGTACTTATTATTTAGTGTACCCTTTTCTTTAGACCGAAATTAATACTTTGTTAAACAAATTTATTATCACATCTCTTTTCTAAATAAGTGGTAAAATCACCTCTCACTGAAAGGTTTATTTCTTTTTTTCAACTGCAAAAGTAGTGGTTTTTTTTACATCATAAACTTTTTCCCAAAACTTCTTTATAAACATTTAAAGGACAGACATAATCGAGACTCTGGTGTGGGCGTTTTTTGTTATAAAACTCGAAATAAGTCTTCAATCCTCTGTAAAGCTCACCTCCTGTCTCGTAGGCATTTAGATAGATTTTTTCCTCGTCCACGTTCATCCATACTGATTTTTATTTTATTGTCAAGCAAATAACTTGTGAAAATATCACTCGTAAACTGACGGCCCTGATCGGTATTGAAAATCTCCGGCGGTTCGTAGTAACGCTTACGCTGGTGCTTGTCGTTGTATTTTTGCCTATGTCGTTCCTCGGCGGGATGACGAGCGGTTTTTTAGGACAGTTCTCTCTCGTTATTGCTGCCGGCTGTCATTTCCTGATTTAGGTTGACTATTTCGCTGTCTTATCACGTGGAAGAGTTGACCCGGGTTAACACTTGTAACTAATATTTGTTTACTTCAATGATTATAACTGGTACTCGTTTACTCCTCGTGTCTTATCGCTGTAAAGGGTTGACTGGAGGGGTGGACCGGGAGGATCACCCCGCGAGTCGGGCAAAAGTAAACCTTCTCCAGTGAT
>JAIRLY010000063.1 GCA_031259075.1 Dysgonamonadaceae bacterium
CGAGATCAATGTGCTCTTAGCCGCCGCTGCCTTCAACTTCAGGAAGAAAATGAACAGTTGGAAGGAGTTGCTGTCTTTTTGGCTCAAAAATATTTTCCTGCTTTGGGATGGTTTTTCCTATGTCGGGAATTTTAATCCGGCTGTAAAGCCCCATTTTTAAGGGACGACTAAATACGTTCTTTTCCCGGAAATATATCAAAAATATCCGGATTGGGGTTCACTTGCTGTTGCTTTTTCTCGTTTTTCTTGAAAAGTAAGCCCTCAATAAATTCTTATTTTTAAAAGTTTATAATTAAGTAAAATCAACTCATTCCGATTCTCTTCATCAAAGGGTAAAATCAACTTTTCGATCCGTTTTTTTCAATTGTAATACAACTACTTTTACAAATGAATATATTCACGGTAAATATAAGTAATAAACCATTTTGCGGCAAAATTATATGTTCGGCCAATACCTGCATACCCCACAAATAGGGTAATGTATATGCAATTCATTTAATTTTGATTCCCCTCTGAAAATCCCATTTTTCAAAAAGATATCCAAAACGGATTTTTATGAGGGGAGGGCAATTTGCCTGCTTGCAAATGAAAATACTACAAATATTAGCATCTTGAAACCATATATAATCATGCGGCCGGCATATTTGAGCGAAAAATATGGTTTTTGAACTGTCAACGACACGTATTTGGCTATTCTAGCATCATTTATCCATAATGCCCTTTTGTGATAGCAAACAAAAAAATAGACTTGCACATAGGCGTAAAGGTATAACAAAAATTCTAAACAATTATTCCATTAGGAGGAATTTCTTTTATAAACGATGAATTTACCCGTTCGGGGCTATTCGCTTTGATAGATAAGGAGCTCGGCAGGCGAACAGTCCTCCGGAATCAGTACGGCGATATTTTTTGCACGTGGTTTTCCCTATTCTTTTGCGGAGGCGATGTAGCCGAAGATATTCAAACCCATTTATGCGCTACGCTGGAGGTATACCCTCGAATACTGTCCCAGCCCAGGTACACTGCTTCGTGGTCTGAAAGAGCTTTCAGAGGAAAATATCACGGTGGTATCCTCAAGTGGAAAAGCGTATAATTTTAACATTCATACCGAAATTGAATAATCTGAATATAAAACGGCTACTTCTCACAAAACAACGGAGTGTAACATGAGCTATAAAAATCTTATTTTCCGAATATTGTTTGTAAAAACCGACCCTTTTGATGAAATTTGCAGTATCATAAAAGAAAAAATATGCCAAACTCCTATTTTCAGTTCAAACAATTTACCGTATGGCACGACCAATGTGCGATGAAAGTCGGTACGGATGGGGTTTTACTAGGCGCCTGGATTACCGTCGATCCTATAGGCGTAATCTATGCGAACCGGCATACAGCGTTACGGAATGCGGATAATAACAATAACCGGGTATTCTCCGTGCTGGATGTCGGTACGGGAACAGGGCTTATCGCAATGATGACGGCACAACGAAATCCAAATGCTGAAATTGATGCGATTGACATAGATGAAGAAGCATGTAAACAAGCTACCGAAAATATAGAAAGGTCGCCATTCAAAGGTAGAATCCGTGTTCTTCACCTGTCATTTCCGGACTATACGACAGAAAAAAAATACGACCTGATCATTTCCAATCCTCCGTATTTTTCAGATTCAATGAAAAGTCCCGATAAAAAGAGAAACGCGGCGCGACATAATGACAGTCTGCCGTTAAAACTACTGATAGAACATGCCATGACCATGCTGTCCGACGACGGAAAGATTGCACTGATCTTACCTATAACATATTCTGATGAAGTTGATTTTATCGTCGCTACGCACCGCTTATACATCATCCGGCGAACAGAAGTTGTTTCCGTTGAGGGATTAAAACCCAAACGCTTCCTGATAGAAATTTCCGGTAAAACGTTCTCCGGACACACCTCTGCAAGGGATATACTCACTCTGGCAACACGTGAATATAAAAGAACAGAAGCATATAACCGCCTCACAAAAGATTTCTATCTGTAAAACCGGCCTGCAAACCCCCAAACACATTCGAAAAAAAAGATCAACGGATCCTGACCGGAATCCGGTCTTCAAAAAACTGAAAAACTTCATTTATACGCCGTTGTACATCTGCCACAAACGTCGTATTCTCAGGAGTGAAGACTTTTACGGCCGATTTGATCACAGAGATATTGATTTCTTCAGGCGCCATGACCGGTTCCCCGTCAATATGCATCATACCTGCTTTCTGGCGTACGATCTGTGCTTCTTTTGCCTGAAGGGTTTTTATTTTGCTGTTTTTATCAATCGTTTTTGTAAACAACTGGATCGCCAACGGACCAATATCAAGCGTGTTAAACGGAGACAAGACGGTAATATCAATCTTTCCGTCATTAATATCGGCATTGGGAGCTATAAAAGCATTATTCCCATATTGCGAAGCGTTGGCACATGTAATCAGAAAGGCTTTTTCTTTTATGGTATGATCATTGATATTCAATTCATAAACTTCCGGTTTATAATCCAGATAACTCTCCATAATATCTTTTACATAAGTCAGCGAACCACGATGCTTTTCTTTCGCAAACTCCTTACTGATCGTCGCATCAAATCCCACTCCGCACGTACAGAAAAAAATCCTTTCATTGGCTTTACAGGCGTCGATAACGGAAGTATGTCCGGAAAAAATAACATCCACCGCTCCCTTTACATCCATGGGGATATTCAACTCGCGTGCAAGCCCGTTACCGGAACCTTTCGGAACGATCCCCAGCACAACATCCGAATACAGCAGATTCTGTGCCACTTCATTGACCGTCCCGTCTCCGCCGACAGCAATCACACAATCCGCACCGTCGTCCATAGCACTTACGGTAAGTTCTTTCGCATGACCGGCATATTCCGTATTCAACACACGCATGGATATACTTTTCTCCAGGCAGTATGATGCGATCATATCCGGAATTTTATCTCTTGAGCCTACACCGGATATAGGATTAATAATGGCATATATTTTTTTCAGTTCCTTTTTCATTTCTCGTAATTTGATTGCAAAAATACAATTTTGTTAGGGTAACCGCATCAAACGAATCAAGAACTTTTACTTTCTTTCATCAATTTTGATGCAGGCGTCCTACAATTTTGCAATTAACCTTCAATCCGCAAGCCATCTTTGCGAAGAGGGATATTTTTCAAATAAACAAGAGGAAATAAGAAACTCTAAAAACCCCAAGCTCGGCGTTACGCGCTGCCGGCAAAATACTCATTTACTTCATCGTAAACTCTGCTTTTGCCTCTGTCGTAAGGCTTGATTTTGGGGTTTTTAGAAGTT
>JAIRLY010000110.1 GCA_031259075.1 Dysgonamonadaceae bacterium
GGGCGTGTATGATTCGCTTTCTATTGATATATATCGCCTGCGGCGAATTAATCTGTTGATTTTTAGAATGGAAGCTTTTTTCTTATCCCGAACTCAGGTTTTCTGGCATAACTTGCTACTACCCATGCTTCGAGTGGGTCATCTCTCATGCTTCGAGTGGGTCATCTCTCATGCCCCGAAGAAAGGTATCTTCCGTTTTGGAGAATGGGGGACGTCCTTTCAGGACTTTTGAGATGGATTGGAAACAAAATACGGAGGAACATTTCTCCGACAAATAGCATCTCAAAAAAAGATTTGCCCGGTTTAATGTAACTTCTGATAAATAATTCGTAACTGAATGTAACAAGTAAAAAACTATTTATAACAAAAAATATATATTATATACCTTTAAACCGCCTACTTTTGAGGCTATAATTGTTAATATAATTTCTCATGAAAAAGATTTTTATTATTTTATTAGTAGTTTTTACTTTCAGCTCAAAAATTTATGCAGAAAGTACAACATGTCCGGCAGAAGAGGGTTACACTATTATTGAGTGTTTTGATAACCAAGAAACCGGAACAAGTTATACAACAGTAGGTGGAGCTTCCACAGCAACTGTCATCGAAACAACACCGGCAAGTTCCGATAATAAAGCGCTCCTGATTGCGTTGACAAACAACAATCAAAAAGTATCTTTTAATATATCGCTGCCCTGTGAGAACTCGTTGGCTTCGTATGATAAATTGATTTTTAAAATTTATGTTACGGAGCAATATAAACAAGTTAGGTGTTGGATTGATAATACTAAAATTGCTCAATCAAGCAATCTTACACTCAATACGTGGGTACCAGTAGAATTCTCATTAACATCATTGGACGCTGAGTTAAAATCCAAGACGTCATTTACTTTAGATTTTGGATTTGAAAGTGATTTAAACAACGGCAAGTCTTTTTATATTGATGATATTAAATTACAGCAAGAAAGTAGTTACAAGCCATGTCCTATTGCTGATCCCGAAAAAGACGCAACATTAAGCAGTCTTTCTATAACTCCGGGAACATTAACTCCTGAGTTTAAATCTACAATCACTTCTTATACCGTAAATGTTGCAAATGAGGTAGAATACATTACGATTGAAGCCGAAGCCGCTCAAGCCGAAGCCTCCGTCTCCGGTACCGGCATGAAACCCTTGGATATTGGCGAAAACCCTTTTACCGTGAAGGTGGTAGCGCCGGACGAAACTACGACACAAGAATACACAATACTGGTAACGCGGGCAGATGAGAATGTGAGCTGCGATACGGAATTTGACTTTGAAAATGATGCTACAACTTATAACGGAAGTAATGTAAAAGATATAGCTATATTCGACAACTCCATTACTACCGGTAATTCAAGCGCTAAAGCATTGAAATTTACCGTTACGAATTATAACGCTGTGATTAAACTTCCTGTAAAAGAAGGTAAATTGTCGGATAATTATATAAAGATAGAATTTGATGTTGCAGCATCAGCAACACAATATGGTAAAAGTATTGTTTTCGGGGCATCAACCGACGGTAATACGTTCTCCTCTGAAAATAAAAATGTAAAAAGTTTTACAGGGGATGATCAAACCATTTATAATGACAAATGGAGAACGCTTAGTATAGAAATTAGTGATTTGGGTACTTCAGTGAAAGATAAAACCGGTACTTTGTGGTTTGGGCTTGGCGTTAATGACAATGCAGATACTTATTATTTCGATAATATCAAATTAATCGCCAAAGATGGTACTTGTCCCAAAACCTACCGGTGGACGCCCGCCGACGAATCTGCCCCCACCGGCTGGGAAGTTGAAACCAACTGGACACCCAACGGTGTACCCGGATCCTTGGATAAAGTCATCATTCCTCCCTCAGCGTCGTATCCCTCTTTACCGGAAAATACACAAGTAAGTTCCATCGTTTTTCAACCCGGCGCCGAAATCGCCAATCAACACTACTTGACCGGCAATTACAAAGCATACGTTCAATATGACTTCGGTTCCGAAGATACACGCGACCGTTGGCACATGCTCTCCATCCCACTCTCGGAAACTTTTGTCGGCGATTTTACTTTCGGAGGATATCCACGTACTTTTTTCCTGCCTTTCGGAGAAAACGGTTGGAAAGCCAGCAATACATTCTCTAACGATAAGGAGCTTACAGCCGGAGACGCTTTTCTGTTTTGGGTAGAAGACGCCACTTATTCTGCTGAAGCGGAAAAAGGATTGGGCAAAAAGAACGGTATTCTCGAAATTCCTTTTTTCGAATCGGATTTTACGAAGGGAAGCGGCGTTCATCCCAATCATGAATTTAACAGTTCCCAAAGTATATTTTATAATTACAAGAAAGAAGACGATGAATATGTGAACTCCGAACAGTCGGTAACGGCTGATCGAACAGCCGATGCGTATAAATTGGCCGGAGAAACGGTATCCGTACCGTTGGTTTTTGCTCATGACGACAGTTATAACTCGGATTTTGCCTTAGTGGGAAATCCTTTTATGTCCACAATTGATTTTACAGCGCTTGCTACATTAAATACCACTCAAATCAAAAACAATTATCAAGTTTGGACGAGAAAAGATAATGCTTTCGGTTTTGCCGGCTATCATCCGGAAGGGGAATGGGGACTTTCTTCTGAAGCAACAACAACCAAATATATTGCGCCTTTGCAAGCCTTTTTCGTTGAAAAATCAATTGATTATAAGGATGGAAATTTAGAATTTAATATTTCTGTTTCTGCAACCGGAGAAGGGACATTAAGAAACTCCGTAAACACAAACAATAAATTGGAAATTACGGCAAGCAACGAAACGGCTTCCGTCCTTGCTTTTATTGCTCAACGTCCGGGAGGACAAACCATCGTTGGTAATGCCGACGCCCGCAAAATGTTGAATGGAGTAAGTGACTTGCCTGAAGTTTATACTTTAAAGCCAACCGCTAACGGTTCAATTGCCGTTTTGGGCGCAAATATTATTCCCGCCGGAGAAGTTTCGGTTCCTGTAGGATTGTTCACGAGCCATACAGGTGCGATGAACCTGACATTCAAAGGCATGGACAGTTATGAAAATACAACAATCACATTGATTGATAATGCAATCGACAATAAGGAAATAGACTTGACCGGATTATCTTCGTATCGTTACGATTTCAATTTCGAACCGGCAATGGCCGGCAACGAAATTCTTCCCGTAGAAGACCGTTTTGCTGTCCGGTTTGCTCCGAGTACTCCCACCGGTGTGCATACACCTTCGGTATCGGTATCGGTTTATTCTAAAAATCAGGCGATTCATATTGTTTCCGATGCTTCGAACTTAATTAAACAAATACAAATCTACAATGCTCAAGGTATTTTGGTATATACCGGCGATCAGGTGAATACATCTTCTTATACTGTTGATTATCCTGCAAATACAGGAGTATGTATCGTCAAAGTAATTACAAGACAAGGTATTAAAAATGTAAAATTAATTAAATAAAAAAATGAACCGATTTATATTAAAATACAAAATTATACTTGCCGCGTCGATAGTGATGCTTGGCTTGTCGTGGAATATGGAAGTTTCCTTTGCGCAAAGCGATGGATGGAATTTCGCTCGAGAAAACAAGTTCAAAGATCCGTTTGCTCAAAAAAATTCTTTTAACGAAGAGGAACAAGGTTCTTTAAGAGGCGGAGGTATAACACCTCCGGAAGTTGAGGAAGACGATATTGCGCAAGGAGAAGGCGACCTTCCGTTAGGAAATGCTGTGCCTTTCCTTGTGGGTCTTACGTTGATTTACGGAGTCTTTCTTTTGAAAAATAAAGTTCATAATAATCAAAAAAAAACGCTTATGAAGAAGATCATTTTTCTTATCTGCATAACGGCATTTGCAGGGCTATCGAATATCAATGCACAAACAGTTATAATTGCAGATTTTGACACATCGTTCCCAATCTCTCACAGTATTGTAACGAATGTAGGCGCTCTTGCAAGTTCCGGATCAACTGCTATTGAAGCAGCCCCCGGCAGAGCCGATAATGCGCTTCATGCCACCTATGGCGGTTATGAACAAAATTTACAATTGAACGTTGCCTTACCACAAGATAAAATCTTGAGCGATTACGAAAGCATTGCGTTGGAGATTTATTATCCTGTTGCCGGCGACAACCGCTATAAAGATGTGAAATATTCTATTAACAATGGAACGAAGACAAAAATTGATGCTACCGGCGGTGACTTGGGGCAATGGAAAACCCTGACAATCCCGTTGAATGTTGCCGGCGACAACTCCTTTACTTTTGAAATCGGATACAATGCCGCTTCCGGTGGAAATTTCTATATTGATAACTTTCAACTGAAAGAAAAAGGTGAAGGCGGAGAAGGCGGCAGCATACCCGAAGCGTCTTCCGTATTTGAAAATTTTGAAGACAAGACCATCGGAAGTGTGTATGATATGAAACGATGGTATCCGGAAGACGGCTCTGCAACGATAAGCGTCGATCCGGCAAATCCGGATGAAAAATCGGTGCGTATAACGACTTCCAATTGGGATGCATTTTTGAAAATGGATTTCGTTCTGCCTTCGGAAAAAACATTAGCCGATTACGAAACGTTTTCTTTCGATATCTACATTCCTGCTAACAGTAATGACGAATATCCAAACTACAAAAATATGTTTGTTTATCTGGATGATGTAAAAAAACATGAAGAATCCGATTATCCGCAACAAGCGGAAATCGCTGTATGGACAACTAAAACATTCAATTTCGACAACCTGTCGCTGACCGATTCGGAAAAAGCAAAAAACAGCTTCGCTCTGGCTTTCGGACTTTCGACCGACAAAGGCGACTATTATATCGACAATGCTAAATTGACGGAAAAAGCGGAGACAGGAATAAATGAAGCGCTTTCCGGAAATGAATCATTGGATTGGACAAAGGCCACAAACATACGGATATATAATTTGAATGGGCAATTACTAAAATCAAGTATTTTTCCTACATTTGCACTGGCCGGCGGATTGTATATTATTAAAGCGGAAGTCGGAGGTAAACCGGTTGTTACAAAAATGATTATAAAGAAATGAAAGTAAATAAATGGATGTTTTCAATTGTTCTGTTCTTATGGGGAGGAGCGGCTTATGCCGCTTCCATTACTATTGAGGCGGAAAATATGACGTTGAGTGGTTCTTATGCAGGTAAAATCAGTTCCCCGTTTCAAGGAATCGCTTTGTATGCCAATGGCGACAAGGGTACAATTACTCAAGCATTTTCGGACGAAGCGGGTATTTATACCGTTACTGTCACCGGAGCTTCGAACAATTCAAGTACGGCAGGCATTTCCCTGTACATTGATAACGAAAAAGTAAAAGCGTTCACCTTTACCGGAACTGCGGCTACGACTTCTACGGCGGAAATAAAATTGCCCTCTATTGGACGATCGGCCGCTGTTGCCTTAATTCTCGAAACCGACAATGGTTCCAACGATACTTATGTCGACAAAATTACATTTACTTACAAAGGAGCGATTGTGGTGAAAGATCCTCCTGTACTTCCGGAACAGGGCGCTTTTTATACGGATGTCTATCGAAATCTGTTGCAAGAAGCCGGTTATTTGGAAACAGCTATCAATCAAAAACTTGAAATACTGTGGTCGCAGTTTTTTTATGGTGATGCCGACAATCAAGCCCTTTATTATCCAGTCGGGAACGATGAAGCTTACATATTGGATACCGGTAATGGAGACGTCCGTACCGAAGGTATGTCGTATGGCATGATGATTTGTTTGCAAATGGACAAGAAAACCGAATTTGATCGTTTGTGGAAATGGGCAAAAACGCACATGCAGTATTCCAGCGGACAATATGAAGGTTATTTTGCATGGCAAATGAATACCGACGGTTCGGTCAAGGGCAATGGCCCCGCTTCCGACGGTGAGGAATATTTCATCATGGCGTTGATGTTTGCCTCCAATCGTTGGGGCGACGGCGAAGGTATTTACAATTATAAAAAAGAAGCCAATGATTTATTGGCTCATTGTATGAAGAGAGGCGATACAGGCGGTGGAGTAGTCAATTTATTCAATTCTGCACAAAAACAGGTCGTTTTTGTCCCTTATGGTAATTCGGCGACTTTTACCGATCCGTCTTATCATTTACCCGCTTTTTACGAGTTGTGGGGCCGGTGGGCAACAGATACTTCCAAGCGGCAATTCTGGAAAGATTGCGCAAGCAAGAGCAGGGAAATGTTTCCTGAATTTGCTGACGCTCAAACCGGACTGATGCCCGATTATGCCGAATTTGACGGTAGTGCGAGAAACGAAGGCGATCATAAATATTTTTGTTACGATGCATGGAGATGTATTATGAACGTGGCGGTTGATTATGCTTGGTTCAAAAGCAGTGAAACCGAAGTTTCTTTAGTAAATAAAATCCACAACTTTTTTAGCGGGAAAGGAATCGAATCGTATGGCAGCTTGTATAAACTGGATGGAACAACGCTTAACAATAACGGTGACCATTCAGCCGGATTAGTCGCTTGCAATGCCGGTGGTGTATTGGCAAGCAATCAGTCGATGGCATGGGATTTTATCGACGATTTTTTTAAGCAACCGATTCCTTCCGGAAAATATCGTTATTACGATGGTTTGCTTTATTTTATGAATTTCTTGCATCTTTCCGGAAACTTCAAAATTTATAAACCGGACAATGAGGACATAGAAGAACCGGGCAATCCCGAACCGGAAACAGGCTATTTTACAATCGAAAATTTCAATCAACGGACATTGAATACAGCTTATCCTTTGTACAAAAAGAATGGAAATTCGCAGGGCGCAGCAACGATAATGCACAGTCCAACCGATAATACCGAACAAGTTGCCGAAGTTATTACAGCCAATTGGGATGAATATATTCTTTTTGAAGCAACATTGCCTGCCGGAAAATCATGGTCGGATTACGAAAATTTATCTTTTGATGTATATTACCACTCGACAGCGAGCAACAGTGATAATCACTATAAAGATCTCTATGTTTATCTGGATGACAAACAAATTCATTCGGAACCTACAGGTGATAAGGACGGATCGGAACATAATGTCTGGTTATCAAAAACGGTTAATTTGCAAAATATAACCGCAGGAAACACATTCGAAATTTATTTGGGTATCCGTTCAAACAAGGCTTGTTATTATGTTGATAATGTTTGCCTGAAAGAAAAAGAAACTCATACCGCCTTGCAAGGAAAAGAAAAACAGCAATATCCTTATTTTATTTCCGGCAACCGGCTTTTTATAAAGAATGGTAAAGCGGAAAACATATCTGTTTACGACAATAGCGGAAGATTACGGATGACAAAATCCAATCTTTCAAGTGTGGATATTTCTGCTCTTCTTTCCGGCGTATATATAGTGAAAATCCGGCAAGGTGAGAAGTTATATGTCAGTAAATGGTTGAAATAGAAACTTAGTAAAGAATGGGAATACATCCCATTGTTTCTATGTGCGGATATTTTTCTCTTATATACTTGCGGGTGGCCTGTAATGAATTACCTTTGTTTCGTTCAAAGTTTTTTTAATTCACAAGGCGGATACGTTCGCCGGAGTTAACTCCACAGAAAGCCCTAAGGCATTAGCAATTCTGTAAAAAGTAGCCACACTCGGAACGGTAA
>JAIRLY010000347.1 GCA_031259075.1 Dysgonamonadaceae bacterium
GCATTAAAATTTGACAAGTTTATATGTTGAAACCTCCGATGTGTATATTTAACAAATTCAGCGCATCAGGCACTCTCTGTCGGAAGATAGAAAATTGTAAGCAAATGTGTGAATAATACAGTGTTTATGATATTTCTTCTTCCTGAATGTTGTTCAATTTGTTGCCAAAGGTAGTGTTAAAATTTATTTTTGCAAAGAAAATAAGCATTTTTTTTAAGAATTAAAAGTTAAAAACTAAAAGTTAAGAATGAAAATCAAGTCCTTTCAGGACGTCCCCACATTCTCCAAAACGGAAGACTTTCAGGACATCTCACATTTCAACTCCTTTTTAATCGTTCAACCCGCTACGGGGAATCGGGAGAGGGTGATACACGTTTTTCTATTGATATATATCGCCTACGGCGAACGTAGGGCGTTGACCGGTCGTGAAAGCGCGAAAGGGCGATAGCACGAAAGCACGAAGGCACGAAAGGGCGAAAGGGCGAAAGGGCGAAAGGGCGAAAGGCTTTCAGCTTCAACCTGAGGGCTATGGGATTCTTCGCAACGAGAAAAGTGCTTCCGTTCTTAACTCTTAACTTTTAGTTTTTTGAGGCACCCTCACTGCCCTGAAGCACGAAAGCCTTTCGTGCTTTCGCCCTTTCGCCCTTTCGTGCCTTCGTGCCTTCGCCCTTTCGTGCTTTCGCGCTTTTAATTACAGAAATGTTAATTTTTTGATGCAGTTGCCCCTGCATTTTTTTATCTATCTATGTGTAAATTAAAATTTTTCATGTAAATTTGTCTCCTGTATTTTTTGATTTGTAAGAAGCCCTTAATTTCATAAAAATAAAATTCATGAGAAAGCAACTATTTTCCGGACTATACCCTCCGAAGATCGGACTTCCGAAAAGGCATGGAGGGGGAAAACCGTTTCCAAAAGATTATGCAATCAAATATTAAAAAAATAAATTGAAAATGACAAATATAAATAGACCTGTAATAAATGCGATTACGCTATTTTTACTATTAGGAGTCATTCCGGTATCCGCTCAATCGTCCGGAAGAAATCAAGTGATAAATATTATTCATAAAGTCAATCGCCATTGGCAAGCAATACATCCCGAACCGGGTTCGGCATTTTGGAACAATGCAGCTTATCACACAGGCAATATGGAAGCTTACTTCCTGACCGGAGAAGAAAGTTATCGGAAATTTTCCGAAACATGGGCGGAACACAATGAATGGAAAGGCGCTAAATCCGGCAATAAATCCGAATGGAAATACACTTACGGCGAAACGGACGAATACGTATTGTTCGGAGATTGGCAAATTTGTTTCCAAACCTACATTGATTTATATAATCTTCAGCCGGAAGAAAAGAAAATCAAACGGGCAAAAGAGGTGATGGAATACGAAATGTCTACGCCCAATAATGATTATTGGTGGTGGGTAGACGGTCTTTATATGGTAATGCCGGTAATGACCAAACTTTATAAAGTAATCGGCAATGAATTGTATTTGCAAAAACTATATGAATACTTTTCGTATGCCAAACAATTGATGTACGATCCGGAAAGCGGATTTTTTTACCGGGACGCAAAATATATTTACCCGAAACATATCACAAACAGCGGCAAAAAAGATTTCTGGGCGCGTGGAAACGGTTGGTTCTTTGCCGCTATACCCCGAATAATAAAAGATTTACCTGAAACCGATATTCATCGGCCGGAATATATACAAACTTACCAATCACTCGCGAATGCCTTGCTTCACTCTCAACAAAAAGAAGGATACTGGACTCGGAGTTTATTAGACGCCGAACAAGCTTCCGGGCCGGAAACAAGCGGAACGGCCTTTTTTACTTACGGCTTGCTTTGGGGCATAAATAATGGTTTTTTAGATCCGCAGATATATGAACCGGTTGCATATAAAGCATGGGATTATTTGATAAATACGGCTTTACAGGAAGATGGAACGGTAGGTTATGTCCAACCGATCGGAGAAAAAGCCATTCAAAATCAAATGATTGATAAAAATTCAACAGCCGATTTCGGCGTTGGAGCTTTCTTACTGGCTGCCTCGGAAATGGTTCGTTGCATCGACCGGAAAGAGATGAACGGATGGGCCCAAAATTCTATTAATACGGTCATTTTCAGAAGTAATTCCATTGTTAGTTATGATACCGTTCAATTTATTGCTTATTACAATCCCGAAGGATACTTGTGTATCGGGAAAAAAAATATGGAAAAAGAAATATGGGACATACGCCAAACGGCTTTCAAAGGAAACATTCAAGATGCACACAACAGCATTTCCATTATGACCGACGGCGAAGGCTATCTACATGTAGCATGGAATCACCACGATTCCCCGTTGAATTACACAAAAAGTAAATTTCCCCTGTCTGCGGATTTAGAAGAAAGACAAGCGATGACCGGAAGAATGGAAAATAAGGTGACTTATCCTCAATTTTACAAAACGAATTCCGGCAATTTGCTCTTTATGTACAGAGAAGGACAATCGGGGAAAGGAAATCTGGCTCTCAAATCGTATAATACTCAAACTAAAAAATGGACGCAGTTACACGATAATCTGATCGATGGCGAAGGCTTGCGCAATGCTTATTGGCAGGCTTGTATTGATAAGAATGATGTTGTTCATCTTTCGTGGGTATGGCGTGAATCGCCCGATGTAGCGTCTAATCACGATATGTGTTATGCCCGTTCGACCGACGGAGGAAAAAATTGGATAAACTCGAAAGGAATAAAATACAATTTGCCGATAACCGCAAAAAATGCGGAATATGTGAGCTACATCCCACAAAACAGCGAATTGATTAACCAGACATCTATGACTGCCGACCAGGAAGGACGCCCTTATATCGCCACTTATTACCGGAAAACAAATACAAGCGTTCCGCAATACCACATTATCTATCCGGATCATACAAATGAATGGAAAGACATTTCACTGGATTTTAGGAAAACGCCTTTTACATTAACCGGACAAGGCACAAAGAAAATCCCTATTTCCCGTCCACTCATTCTATGCCGCGATAATCCGGAAGAAAAACAATTCCTGTTGATTTACAGAGACGAAGAAAGAAACTGTAAAATCTCTATGGCTGTTTGTAATAACCTAACGGAAAATCAATGGATACTTGATGATTTAACAAGCTATCCGGTAGGAGATTGGGAACCGACTTACGATACGGAACGATGGAAAAACCAACAAGTGTTAAACTTGTTTGTACAAAAAACGGAACAGGGAGACGGGGAAAAGACTTCCGCTTTAAACTCTCAACCGGTATCTATGTTACAAGTTCCTTTTTTATCGTCGTATAAACAACAGAACAAAGAAAAACAACCGGATTACCAAATTCAACAGGTAAAATTGAACCATGTAGAACTCGCCGATCGTTTTTGGCTGCCTAAAATCCGGATCATACAAGAGAAAACCATCCGTTATGCTTTCGACAAATGCACAACGGAAGGACGTTTGGAAAATTTCGTGACCGCCGGAAAAGTAATAAACGGCGGTACGGGAAAAACACGCGGCGTCATGCCTTTCGACGATACGGACGTATATAAAACAATCGAAGGCGCTGCCTATTCTTTAATCAATGCGCCCGATCCCTCGTTAATGACTTATTTGGATTCCATTATTGAGATTATCCGCTCCGGACAGGAACCGGACGGTTATCTCACTACCTGGCGCACGATTCACCCTTCCCGTCCGCCGGCCTCGTGGGTAAAACAGGGAGGAGGACGATGGTCGGATCTGGGCTCAAGCCACGAACTGTACAACAGCGGACATTTGTTCGAGGCTGCTGCGGCTCATTACTGGGCTACCGGTAAACGAAACTTCCTGGACATCGCCCTTAAAAATGCCGATTTGCTGATTAACGTGTTCGGCGACAGTACAAATTACGAAGTACCCGGACATCAAATTGTTGAAACGGGTTTAATAAAACTTTACCAAATTACCGGAAAAAAAGAATACTTGCACCTGGCTAAGAAATTTCTTGACTTACGAGGCGACGCGCTTCACCGATCCGTCTACGGCGCATATAGCCAAGACCATTTGCCGGTAACACAACAAATCGAAGCGGTAGGACACGCCGTCCGCGCCATGTATATGTATGCCGGAATGACCGATATTGCCGCCCTGTACAATGATCCCGCTTATCTCTACGCAGTGTGGCAACTCTGGGAAAATACGTCCGGAAAGAAAATCTACATTACAGGGGGATTGGGCGCCCGACACGAAGGAGAAGCCTTTGGAGACAATTATGAACTGCCTAATTTAACGGCTTACAGCGAAACATGCGCCGCTATCGGAGGTGTTTACTGGAATGAACGAATGTTTCGGCTTACCGGCGAAGCAAAATATTATGACCTGATCGAACGAATGTTATACAATGCTGTTATTGCCGGTATTTCGCTCAACGGAACGGAATTTTTCTATCCTAACCCCTTGGAAGCAGACGGAAAATATCCTTTCAATCAAGGCGCCTGTACACGACAAGCATGGTTCGACTGCTCCTGCTGTCCCACCAATTTGATACGGTTTATCCCGTTTATTCCTAACCTGATATATGCCACGCAAGACGATACGGTTTATATCAACCTCTTTATGTCCAACAAAGCAAATATCCCTGTTGGAAAAAAAGAAGTAGAAATTGAGCAGAAAACAGATTATCCGTGGAACGAAAATATTTATCTGAACATAAAGACAACTCAAATATTCCCTTTT
Source organism: Dysgonamonadaceae bacterium (assembly GCA_031259075.1). Classification (GTDB taxonomy): domain Bacteria; phylum Bacteroidota; class Bacteroidia; order Bacteroidales; family Azobacteroidaceae; genus Azobacteroides. The sequence continues at coordinate 4,732 of JAIRLY010000347.1, forward strand.
ACAATAAAAATCCGAATACCGGGGTGGGCGCGAAACGAAGTCGTTCACAGTACATTATACTCTTACGTAAATAAGGTTGACGAATCTTATCGTATCTTGTTGAACGGAATGCCCATAGAAGGAAAATTGCGAAACGGCTATCTGGAAATCACACGAAAATGGACTACCGGCGATCAAATCGAATTGCAATTCCCAATGACGGTAAGACAGGTAAAAGCAAATGAAAAAGTAACTGTCAACGCCGGAAAAACAGCAATCGAATACGGACCGCTGGTCTATTGCATGGAAGAAATAGACAACCCATCTACTTTCGACAACAAAAGAGAAATGAACGATGCCGCCGAATATACCGTCGAATGGAAAAACGACTTCCTCGACGGAGTAAATATCATTCGTGAAAAAAAGAATAGAAACGAACAAGTATTGATTCCTTATTACGCCTGGTCGAACCGTGGCGCAGGAAAAATGAAAGTGTGGAAATGATGGACAAGGCGTTCATCTATAATTATATATTTTACAGTTTTTACAAAATTATAAAAATCACTTCCAACTAAAAGATGAAAAAGATAAATTTAATTTTTTGGCTTTCTCTTATTACATTGAGAGTTATTCAAGCGCAGTCTTCCGAATGGGAAAATCCGGAAATTTTCGGGATAAACAAAGAAGCGGCGCGAGCTACCGCTTTCCCGTACAGTAACGAATCGCAAGCGATAGCCGACGTCTATTCTCAATCGCCATACTATCAATCTTTAGACGGCGTATGGAAATTTAATTGGCGCAAAAAACCGGCGGACAAACCCGAAGGTTTTTACAAAGAGGGTTACAACGTAAGTCAATGGGACAATATTCAAGTACCCGGCAATTGGGAACTGCAAGGCTTCGGTGTTCCTGTTTATTCGAACATTACGTATCCGCATCCTAAAAACCCTCCTTATATCGACCATAAAGACAATCCGGTCGGTTGTTATGTGCGCAATTTCAGTATTCCGGAAAATTGGAAAGATCGCCGCGTTTACTTGCATTTCGAAAGCGGGCTGGCTGCCATGTATGTTTGGGTAAACGGAAAATACGCCGGCTACAGCCAGGTAACGAAAAGCCCTGCCGAATTTGATATTACGCCCTATATCCGGCAAGGAACGAATACTTTGGCAATCGAAGGATACCGATGGAGCGACGGCTCTTATCTGGAAGATCAGGATTTCTGGCGTTTATCAGGTTTCGATCGGAGCATTTATCTATACAGCACGGCTCAAATCCGTATCCGTGACTTCTTTGCCAAAGGCAACTTGGACAAAGCTTGTAAAAACGGTCTTTTCTCTTTAGATGTAAACTTGAAAAATTATTTAACAAACACACAAACTACAAAAGTTGAAATCAAATTGTTGGACGCCAACGGGAAAATCGTCTTTACTCAAACAAAGGCGTTGAATCTTTCTCCCGAAAGTGAAACGCTTACAACTTTTTCTCAGAAAATCAATTCTCCTTATTTATGGAGTCCCGAAACACCTTATTTATACACATTACTCCTGACATTGAAGGATGAGAAAGGCAATACGCAAGAAATAACTTCCTCAAAAGTCGGGTTTCGAAAAGTAGAAATCAAAAACGCCCAACTATTAATCAACGGTAAACCGATTTTAGTGCGGGGCGTCAATCTGCATGAACACAATCCTTACTCCGGACACGTACAGGATGAAGCTACAATGCGTAAAGACATCGCTCTGATGAAACAACACAACATCAACGCAGTACGTACAAGTCATTATCCGCAAAGCCCGCTGTGGTATAAACTTTGCGACAAATACGGCTTATTTCTTTGCGATGAGGCCAATATCGAAACACACGGAATGGGTGCGGAACGGCAAGGTCGGTTTGATAAAGAAAAGCATCCCGCCTACCGTCCCGAATGGGCGGAGGCACACAAAGACCGCGTGATTCGTTTGGTAGAACGGGACAAAAATCATCCTTCCGTTATTCTCTGGAGTATGGGAAACGAATGTGGAAACGGTCCTGTTTTTTACGATATTTACCAATGGCTGAAACAGCGGGATCCGACTCGTCCCGTACAATTTGAACAAGCAGACGAAAATTCGAATACGGATATTGTTTGTCCAATGTATCCAAGTATCGAAAATATGAAAAAATATGCTGCCCGGACAGATGTAACTCGCCCTTATATCCTGTGTGAATATGCGCATGCAATGGGAAACAGTACCGGTAATTTTCAGGAGTATTTCGACATCATCGCTACTTCGCCTCACATGCAGGGCGGATTTATCTGGGATTGGGTAGATCAGGGCTTGAAAGCAAAAGACGACAGCGGCCGCGACTATTGGGCATACGGAGGCGATATTGGAGGATACCAATATACCCATGACCGGAATTTTTGCGCCAATGGTTTGGTGGATGCCGACCGGAAACCTCATCCGGGACTTTATGAGGTGAAAAAAGTATACCAGGATATTCTTTTTCATGCCAAAGATATTAAAAACGGAGTGATTACGGTAGAAAACCGGTTTTTGTACAACGATCTGAAAGATTACGATTTTAAATGGGAGTTGCTCAAAGATGGTAAAAAAATGAGTGAAAGCCGTTTTGTTATCGAACAAAAAGCGGGAACAAAAAAAGAGGTGATACTTGATCTTCCGAAAATTAACGAATATGAAGGAGGCGAGTATTTTGTTAATGTCTATGCTTTTACAAAGAATGAGACCGGAATGATTCCTGCCGGTCATGAAATTGCCCGCGAACAGTTTCTTTGGGATAAATTTTACGATGCCGGCACAGCAGGAATACCACAGCACAAAATTGAAACACTCGTCGACGACAACAATCGAATCATTTTTAAAATCAATGATATAACAGCAAGTTTCAATAAAAAAAACGGTTTGCTCGAAAACTATAAGTATAAAGAGAAAAACCTGATCGTTGAAGGAATAGAACCTGACTTCTGGCGTGCGCCGACTGATAATGATTTCGGAAATAGAATGCCTGAAAAATGTGCCGTTTGGCAAGTAGCAGGAAGAGATAGAACTGTGGAACGTTTTGAGGTTGAGTATCAGGAGCATTTTGTCTACATTACCGTAAATTATCTTTTAAATGCAATTTCTTCAAATTATCAGATAAACTATTCTTTTGATGTGATTGACGGTTCGATTGGAGTAACTGTTTTCTGGAAAACCGACCGCAATTTGCCCGAACTGCCCCGCTTCGGAACGCGAATGGTTTTACCTCAAGAATTTGAAAACGTTGCATATTACGGTCGCGGTCCTTGGGAAAATTATTCAGACAGAAATACGGCAAGTTTTGTAGGGCTTTACGAAACAACGGTAAATGATTTCGGTTTCGACTACATTCGTCCGCAGGAAAACGGCAATCGTACCGATGTACGTTGGGTAACGTTCACAAATAAAGAGGGTTTTGGAATAAAAATCGAAGGATGGCAACCGCTTAATATCAAAGCGGCTCACAATCCTTGGGAAGATTTGGATTTCGGAATAACAAAGAAAAATACACATCCAAGCGACATAACGCCGCGTAAGGAAATATATTTGAATGTGGATTACCTTCAAAGAGGTCTTGGCGGGGACGACAGCTGGGGCCGATTGCCACATGAACCGTATCGTTTATTAAACAACTCATACGAATATTCGTATAAAATCTCTTATTACCGTACAAAGTAAAATCTGATTACAATCATACTTTTACCGATAACCCCTTGCAAGCCGAAAGAACAGCAAGGGGTTATTTATATGCTTCCTGCATCTTTTTCGGCAGCTTCTTAATCACTTCTTCCACCGAATGATTGATCAATTCTTTAATTAACTTATCCGGGACGTCGCTCTGAATGTAAACCGAAATCCAATGTTTTTTATTGGAATGATAACCAAACGTTATGCCGTTATAATGTTCCCTCAGGTATGCCGATTTCTCAGGTTCGCATTTCATATTGACAAAAAATACACCCTCTCCGGGTGTAAGCGCAAAGTAAGCAAACATCTTACCCATCACTTTGTAAACCAACGTATCTTCGTCGAAAGGTAAACATTCTTCAGCGCCTTTAACCGAAAGGCAATACATTCTTAATTCCTCAATGTTCATTGCTTTTCAATCGATTTTTTCACAAAAATACATAAAATTTTTCAATCCTGATATAGTACCCCCTTGAGCAAAATCGCATCTCATAGCGACACATTCCCAACGGAATGGGATGTAGCATGATCAGGTATTCATGTATACTAATATTTCAGCCATTTCACGATTTCGGCATAAGTCGGTTTTTTTCCATACATCAAAATTCCTACTCTATAAATTTTAGCGGTTAATTGGATAATAAGTATTACCGTAACAGCCAATAAAGCAATGGATAAACAAATCTCCCACCAAGAGACGCCGTATGGCAAACGGGTCATCATCACGATGGGCGAAGTAAACGGAATCAAAGAAGTCCAGAAAGCCAAAGGCCCGTCCGGATTTTGAGCGCTATAAAAACCTGCATAAAAAGCAAATAATATCAAGATAGTAATCGGCATTATGTATTGTTGCGTATCTTCCTGACTATTGACCATTGCTCCTATGGCTGCAAAAAGCGAAGCATAGATCAAATAGCCTCCAATGAAAAACAAAATAAAATAAAGGCACAATTCCAATAGATTGCCGGTAGCCAGGAAAGTAATAATGGTCGCAAGTGTACCATCAAGTCCGGAAACTAAACTTGTTCCAACAAGACTGACTCCACCAATCAAAACGCCCCATAATCCGAATTGAGTAAGCCCCACCAAGCCGATGCCAATTAATTTTCCCATCATCAAATCGAATGGTTTTACGGAAGAAACCATTACCTCAATAATACGATTGGTTTTTTCTTCCATCACGCCTTGCATCACCATTGCTCCGTAAGAAAAAATAAACATATAGATAAGAACCGTGAAAATCATCCCTATGGCCATGACAAATTTGGCTGATGTTTCGGTTTCTTTTCCGGTCTCATCCAAACGAATATTTTTCATTGTTATTGAAATTTTACTTTCTTCAATGATATTTTTCAATCCGGGGATATTATACGAGGCTAATTTTTTTTCACTTAAATAATTGTTTAATTGAGAGATGATTGTAGAAGAAGCGTTCGCTATCACTTGTTGCCACGAATATAAAGTGATTGCTGCCGGGTTTTTCAGTAAATCGCCGGATATTACTAATGTAGCATATATTTCTTCATCCGATTTTTTCCGAAAATTTTCAAAACCATCTTTATCCTTAATAAAATGATATTGGTCGGTATTTTGTAGAACCGGAAAATATTCTCCGGTTTCGTCTACCACCAATATGTTTTTTGCTTTTCCTTCGTTTAAAGACGCAAGCAATAAAGTACCCAAAATTAATCCCACAAATAATACGGGCATCAAAAAAGTGAGAATAATAAACGATTTTTTTCTTACACGGACGAGATATTCTCTTTTTATTACAATTCCTGTTTTGTTCATATAAGTTGAAAATTGAAAGTGAACAATTTTTAGATTTCCACTAATTTGATAAAAATATCATTCATCGAAGGAATTTCTTCTTCGAAAGATACGATTTCGTTGTTCTGTAGTAAAACCGATAAAAATTCGGAATTACCGGTTGACATCAGATTTTTTACTCTAAAGACGTGAGTGTTATAATCCTGTTGCTGTTCAATGACTTCACAAACAGACTTATCAACATTCAAGACGTCGTTTGTGATTTGTAATCTGAAAATATGATTTTTGTAACGCGAACGAACTTCTTTTACATCTCCGTTCAATACAACCTGTGAACGGTTTATCAAAGCAATTTCGTCACAAATTTCTTCTACAGAAGCCATATTGTGTGTTGAGAAAATGATCGTTTTACCTTTTTCTTTCAATTCAAGAATTTCATTTTTCAGCAATTCGGTATTCAACGGGTCAAAGCCGCTGAAAGGCTCATCGAAAATAAGTAAATCCGGATCGTGAACTACCGTAATAATAAATTGCACTTTTTGTTGCATTCCTTTCGATAGTTCTTCCAGTTTTTTATTCCACCAATTCAAAATGTCAAACTTTTTGAACCAGACTTTCAAACGTTTTTCCGCCTCCTTTACAGACAACCCTTTCAGTTGAGCGAGATAAATGGCTTGTTCGCCTACTTTCATTTTTTTATACAACCCGCGTTCTTCCGGAAGATAACCGATATTATAAATATCTGTTTCCTGCAGAGGACGATTATTGAATAAAACTTCTCCTGAATCGGGAACTGTAATCCGGTTGATTATCCGGATAAGAGTCGTTTTACCGGCTCCATTTGGCCCCAAAAGACCAAATATCTTTTTTTCAGGAACTTGAATACATACCTTATCCAGAGCCAAATGACCTGAATACTGCTTAACCACATTTTTTGTTTCTAAAAAAATCATTTTTAAACTATTGAATTAACTCGTTGAGGATTAATCTTTGTAAAACATAAAAAAACAATGACATCTTAATGATTTGAGAAAACAAATATACATGAAATTTTTCAATTACACACAAACGCATAAAAATGTCTTGTAGAATTTCTTTCAGATCGTAGAAATCCCGCAACAGCGGGTCTTTGAGAATATAATCATGCGGTTTAATTGCAAGTTTGACTTTCTCATTCAGTTCATTTACCGCATCTTTGTGTGAAGCGATCAATCTTTCGTAGAAATGCTTATCCACCTGCTCGTCAAGAAAGCGGGTACTCCACGCGTTGTCGGCGGCTGCGTTCATGTAAACCTCTCGCGCTTTGGAGTTTTCGACACGAATTAAAGAGCGGTAGTGCGTCCAGTTCAATTCTTTACGCAGTGCGTAAATATTTGAAAATTGCAAATAAAACTTGCGCATATTGGTCAAATTCACATAAGTAAAGCCTTTTCCAAATTCGGCAGTCAAGCGTGCGGAAACACTTTTTAAGAGATTTTCACCATATTTTGCGTACATTTCACCGCCCTGTTCTTCAACAATTTTTTCGCCGATTTTCCAGCAAGTTTCCACCATTTGAAAATTAGCGGTTTGATACACAATTTTGCGAGAGTTGATAATTAATTCTCGCGAAAATTCATACAGATTGTTGTTTTCTACAACAAGGTTTTTAATCTCGTTTTTTATTTCCATTGAAATTCCAGTATTAAATATATAATCGGTGCAAAATCACGAAAAAATCCGAATACCGATTGCACCACCAATTTATGACAGGCTGCGACCCGTCAGTCGGGCAAATTCCTCTGCATAGTAAGGTGTCGCACCTGTGCATACGGCTGATTTTCCTAACCATTTGTGGTAATTCCACACCCAAAAATACCTACAAATGAGGATTGACGGGCGTAATTATTGCCCGTACTTTTGCGTTGTCATAATTAAAAACATTTTATCAAAATGACCACACAAGTTAAAATAACTTTCTGCCTGCTATGTTCCATGCTGCTTGGGTTCCCGCTGATTGCAGGCGGACGGGACATCGCTGGAAAAGTAATTAACCGCATTGATTATCAGCCGCTTGCGGGTGTATCGGTACGAATTGACGGTACGGTTACCGGCGACGACGGCCGTTATTTAATTCCGGGAATGAAGGGAGGCAATTATGTATTGGAATTTTCTTTTGTCGGAATGAAAACCGTCCGCAAGGAAATACGCCTGACGGATAAAACAAGGTGCACGGGAAACACCGGCAACGATACGAAAATCAACGTGCGCGGGCTGGAAGACAACCGTGTGCAAATCTATATGGACGGCTACGCCCTCAACACGCCCGACGGCTCGTTCAACATCAACGACATCCCACTACAGCTCATCGACCGCATCAATAGCCGATGTGGCGGTATTTGAGTAACCTTTAACCGTAAAGCGGAAAACGTTCTTTGACGTATTGGTTTACACGTAATTTGGACAATTGGGGAAAACATCGTACCTTTGGTGCGCATAAAAACGCAAGATTAGCTATGCTATCACAACGTCAGATAGATATTATCATCCGGTCGATGTTGCCGTACAATCCGGTCAGGATAGGGATATTCGGCTCCGTAGCCCGCGGCGACGACTCGCCCGAAAGCGATATTGATATCCTGTACAACTTTCAGAACGCCGTAGGGCTACTCAATCTGGTACGGATGAAAGATGATATGGAGAAAAAGCTGAACGCCAAAATAGATTTGGTTTCCGAAAAGTTTGCCCACCCGAAGTTGAAGCCGCAAATCATGAACGATCTAAAAATAATTTACAGCAATGAACAACTATAAGGAAAGCAACTTATTTCGGCTGGGGCATATACGCGATTGCATCAACAAGGTCGAATACCTGTCGGGCAAGCTACACAGCTACGATAATTTTGAAGAGCAATGGATCGAACAGGATGCCATTATCCACAACCTCGAAATTATCGGCGAAGCGTCTGTCAATGTTTCCGACGACTTGAAAGCGAA
>JAIRLY010000184.1 GCA_031259075.1 Dysgonamonadaceae bacterium
CAACATGAACGCAGCACAAGCAAAAATGATTAAAATTGCAGACTATCTGCATAATTTGGGACTCAGTCCAAAAAAAAATCAGAGAAACAACTATTGGTATCTTTCACCATTCAGAAATGAAAGAACAGCATCATTCAAGGTGGATACGAATAAAAATACTTGGCATGATTTTGGAACAGGCGAAGGTGGGGATATAATCGACCTTGCACGAAAGATTGAAAATTGCTCTGTCGAAATGGCTTTACGTAAACTTGCCGATATGTGTGCTTATGTGCATACAGGTAGCAATGCAAATATTCAGTCCAACTTTTCTTTTTTCCAAGGCAAAAATGTTTTATCTGAAAATAGTGCAGAGATGACCATTATAAGCATTTTAACGATTACCCATCCAAAACTAATAGAGTGGGTAAAAGAACGGAAAATTGATTTAGCATTGGCAAACAGCTATTGTAAGGAAATCCACTATCAAAACCAAAGCGGACAATTCTTTTCCGTGGGGTTCAGGAATGATAAAGACGGATATGAATTGAACAGTCCGAACAATTTTAAAGGCTGTATTCCATCAAAGGAAATTACAACATTTCAAAACAACAGCAATGTTTGCTTGGTTTTTGAGGGCTTTTGGGATTTTCTTTCCTATCTCACAATTCAGAAAATTGAAAAAACCAAACATGATGTTGCCGTTCTCAACTCGACAGCAAACACCGAAAAGTCTATGATTTTTTTGAAAAATCATAGAGAAATATACACCTATCTTGATAACGATGATGCAGGAAGAAAGGCGACCGAGTCAATCAAGTCTGCAAACTTGACTGTGTTTAATCGCTCGACACAGTTTGCAGGATATAAAGACTTGAATGATTTTTTAACAGGCAAAAAGCAAGAACAGGTGAAAGTAAAACGAAAAGGATTACGAATGTGAAACTATGCCGTAGGGACGTTTTGAAAAAACGCCATAGCTTATTAGGACTTTTTCTTAACGCTCCATTTCACTTCCGCTAAAAAAGTCCCAATAAGCCAAAGGCGTTCCCTCTTTGGAATCTCCCTTGAGGCTTCCTTCGGGAAGCCGGATAAAAATTTTCAATCAAAATTTATAATACTAAAATCAAAAAATGGGTTTCGCAGTACTTCACTTACAAAAGGGAGCAGGCAATGATGCTCCCATAAGCTCCCATATAGAACGGACTATCAACCCCACCAATGCGGATAAAAGCCGCACACACCTGAATAAGGAACTAATTGTCCTTCCCGACGGAGTAAACAACCGAACTGAAGCAATCCAGTACCGAATCGATCATGCAGGCATTACCCGAAAGATCAGTCATAATCAAGTCCGGGCAATCCGGTTCATTTTGTCGAGCACTCACGAAGATATGCAGCGCATCCAAAACGAAGATCATTTGGATGACTGGTGCAGGGATAGCCTTGATTGGTTAAAGAAAATAGTTGGAAGCGAAAATGTTGTTTCCGCCGTCCTGCATTTGGATGAAAAGACGCCTCACATCCATGCAACAGTTGTACCGATTGTTACCGGAGAAAGAAGAAAAGCCAATGTGGAACAATCGAAAACAGGGAAGAAATACAAAAAGAAGAAGACCAAGACTCCCCGTCTTTGCGCCGATGATATAATGAACCGCGAGAAACTGAAATATTATCAGAACAGTTATGCCGAAGCTATGAAAAAATACGGATTGCAGAGAGGTGTCGAAGGTTCAGAGGCAAGACATATCAGTACACAACAGTATTACAGAGAGTTAGTTACTAAAAACGAAAATTTGAAAGAGAGCATCGAAAACTTTCAGGAAGAAAGAGGAGATGTTTACGAAAAAGTCCGCGATATGTACGACCGGAAGGATGAAGTAAGAGAAAGGTTTCTGGATATGGACAGACATGTGCGGGACAAAAAAGAGGAATTGGCAGTCATTGAAACTAAATTACAAAAAGCTAAGCAGGATTACGAACTATACAAGGCACAGGAAGAACTGAATTTGATTCACGAGTTGTTTCCTATGATAAAGGAACAGCTACGAATAGACGAGTTTTGCAGAAAGATTGGTCTTGCCGTTGGATCCATCAAGGCATTATTCGCAGGTAAAACTCTGACAGCAAAATCTTTTTCTTTCTTTTCACCGGAACATAATCAAAAGTTCACTGCAGAGAATGTTAAATTGAAAATCGAAAAAGAACCTGATAACCTTAATAAGTTACAGTTGAATCTCAATGGAATGAATATTTTGGAGTGGTTCAGAGAAAAATATCAGGAGGTTCAAGAGAAATTTAGCATCAACAAAAAGCAGGAAGCAAATAAGAGCAAAGGAATTAGATTGTAAAAATCTCAAGTGTTGATAACTTTTTCCTCTTTTCCATAGAAATGTATGCAATAAAATTATACCTTTGCCAAAAACAATCAAAATATTTTTCGACAAAATGAAGAATTTAGGCGACACATTACGAGAGTTGAGGGAAAGCAAACAACAGCCTTTACGGACGGTTGCGGCATATCTTGACATTGACCAAGCCATATTAAGCAGAATAGAACGAGGACAAAGAAAAGCAAGCCGAGAACAAGTCGTTAAACTGGCTGATTATTTTAAGGTAAAGGAAGAAGATTTATTAGTAGCATGGCTATCTGATAAACTTGTTTACGAAATAGCCGATGAACAATTGGGAATTAAAGCTCTAAAGGTCGCGGAAGAAAAAGTGAAATACAATAAAACTCAAAAGATATGAAGCCAATAGAATACCTTAATCAAGTCATTCAAGGCGATTGTTTGGATGTTATGCCAAACATTCCCGATAAATCTATTAACATGATTCTATGCGATTTGCCTTATGGTACAACGCAAAATAAATGGGATTCCGTTATTGATTTGTCAAAACTTTGGAAAGAATATACACGTATCATCAAGGACGACGGCGTAATTGCCTTAACTTCACAAGGTTTGTTTACCGCCAAGTTGATTATGAGCAACGAAGAATGGTTTAAGTACAAAATAGTCTGGATAAAGTCCAAATCAACTAATTTCCTTAATGCTAAGAAACAACCACTTAGGAAACATGAAGATATTTGTATTTTCTATAAGCAACAGCCAACGTATAATCCGCAAATGACTAACGGAGAAGCGTATGATAAAGGTTTTAGAAAAGACCAATATACCGGCAGTTATGGGGACTTCAAACCGCGCCATGTCAAAAGCAATGGTGAACGCTATCCAAACGATGTTGTGTGCTTTCCGGAACAGCCAGCAATAGAGGATTTTGTCTATTTTAAAACGGCTGAATCTGAGGGCAAAGTTTATCATCCGACACAAAAGCCGGTTGAATTGGGCAGGTATTTGATTCGGACGTTTACGAATCCGGGCGATGTGGTTTTAGACAACGCTTGCGGTAGCGGTAGTTTTTTGCTTTCTGCGCTTTTGGATGGCAGGCAATATATTGGTATAGAGAAAAACGAAGATGTACTTTTACATAAGGTACAGCCGGTTGATTATATAAAACATTTAAAAATGACAGCATAATGGCAAAAACATTGACATATTTGGATATTGCTTACAAAATATTAAAACAAGAGGAAAAAGCAAGGTCGCTTCATTATAAAATCATTGCTAAAAGAGCATTTAAACTTGGCTTGATTGAAAATGACGATTTGATTGTTGCCGGAAATATTTCGTCTGCAATCAATGCAGATATACGAAAATGCAAAATAGAAGGCGAAGAGTCAAAATTTATTTCGTATGGAAAAGGGCAATACGGCTTAACCGAAAATGAACCGAAAGGCATCTTTGCAGACATTCGTGATAAAAATAATCTTGTAAAAAAACATTTACTTGAAGCATTGCATGCCATGCCGCCTTTTAGTTTTGAGGAATTAGTCGGAGAAGTATTGAAAAATCTTGGTTTTGAAAACATTACGGTAACAAGCAAATCAGGCGATGGTGGAATTGATGTTATCGGTGAATTGGTCGTTGCCGGAGCAATTAAAAATAATGTTTGTGTTCAGGTAAAACGATGGAGGAACAATGTCCAACGCGCAAATATTGCGGAATTGCGAGGAAGTTTGCGACCACACCAAACAGGACTTTTTATCACAACTTCCGATTTTTCAAAACCCGCAATTGAAGAAGCAAACGACCTTTATAAAGCTCCTATTTCTCTAATTAATGGAAAAGAATTTGTTGATATTTTATGTGAATATGGCATAGGGGTAACTGCAGAAGAAGTTGTCATTTATGATATTGATGATGAAAACGGATTGATGGATATTCCCGAACAAGTCAAAGTAGATGAAAAAGGAATGGAGATCTTTACTAACTATAAAGGACAAAAACATTACGCAATTTATTTTTCCCCTACAAAGGTTGTATATGACAATGAAGTATTTAAATCTCCTTCTGCAGCGGGAACAAAAGTTCAAAATGGGCAACCGGTAAATGGTTGGAAGTTTTGGAGATTTATTGACGAGAGCGATGGTAAAACATATCCACTTGATAGAGTAAGAGAAAAATGAAGTACGGAATTTATGATATACGAAAAGTCGCCAAAGATGAAGCTATCGTAAGATGCAATAATTGTTTGCATTATTTTTATGATGACATTACAGATGAACGTGATGACAACTCATTAAAATTGTTTGAAGACAAAGAATTTGAGGCAGAATATAAAGAATTTTTCAAAGGATGTCCTATTTGTGAAACAGATGAATATTTGACGGATATTGATTTGCACAATATGCTTAAAAATGAATTGGAAACAATGCAGAAAGATAATAGGGCAAATTATGATGATAATTAACACACACATTTGGGGTAATGATGTTTCTCATTTTCCGGCGATACTTTCCGTTATCAATCTGTATAAACAGGATGTAACTCAAACCGACAATTTCCCGCGCATAACTCGTGATGATTATTTTAATTTGAATGTTGGCGATAATGTCTGTTTCCCCGATTCTCATGATTACAAAACGCATATCGAATTACAAATACCTCAATTTGATGCAATTGCAAGTAATTTCCCATTTATTCAACAGGAAGACATTCCAAATGAAATATTAACAGTATTTTTCAGGAAAAAATTTGAAGCGCAACAACAGGCATTTTTGAAAGATAATACATTCAAAATCAATGAACGTTCCGATTATTT
>JAIRLY010000234.1 GCA_031259075.1 Dysgonamonadaceae bacterium
AGGGACAGAATATGATTCGGTTGATGCTCTCCACATTCCGTCCCTGACGGGACGGGCGACGGTGAAAATAAACCCCGTTTTCTACCAACATGCTGTCCCTGACGGGACAGAAGAATGAAATCTATCTCGCTGCCGCCAAGCTCCAACAGGGCGTAATCCTTTGGATGGCAGGCCTTCCGCCTGCTTTGAAATGAAACGGAATCCTTTTCCGATGGGCGTTGCCCATCGCTATTGATTATCGCCCTCGTATCTTTGCATTCAAAAATAAACAAGGAGTCGAATGATCGACAAATGTTGTATTTTTGCGAGTCATTCGGGAAAGGGCGGAATAGATTTCCGTCAAGATAAGTTCCACTATATCGTCTGAAAGGAATGCATCCGCCCTTTATTTTCCTTTCAGGGCTTCGCTTTTTTCTCTGTTCTCTTTTTTCCATTCTTAACTTTTAACTTTTAGTTCTTAGTTCTTAACTCTTTTTAGTTTTTCCGTCTCCGGTAAAGACAACCGGCATTTATTAAACGATGAGAAAAATAATTTTTTTGATTCGAATAGTTGTCTTTACCATCGCCGGAATAAACTATAGTGATACAGGGTGCGACATCAACTCTTAACTCATAACTCTTAGTTCTTAGTTCGCTTCCAGGTCCCGAAGTGAAGCGGTTTAAAAATACGAAGCGTGGGACTTTTAACTTTATTTGTTCTTGAGGTTCTGAACTACCCTTAACTGCAAATAAGTTATACCCACGCATCCAACGTGAGCGCTGACCAACTTATTCTTGCAGTTAATGAAATTGTTCAGATTTCAAGAACAAGAATATAAGCTAACGCTTTCTCAATTAATATGTAATGTTAAAAATAATATCTGTTTCTTTATAAAAAATTGATAATTTTGCTTAAAAACCACACAAAATTAGTGAGATTTTTCGAAATAAAAAATAAAAGCGTATTTTTTTACAACAAGCCGGCTACCGGTTATTTTATTTCAAAAATGCCAATTTCCGTTGGAATTACTTGAAGATGACGAAGCAGGAACGGTCTTTCCCCAGATTGTATTATAATATTCCAACGCTTCGGGCAGTTCTTTTCTTATCTCTGTAATACGCGTATTATCGGAAGGATGTGTGCTCAAAAATTCAAGTTTGCTTCCGCTTTGTTGCGACATTCGTTCCCAAAACGGAACGGCAGTATTGGGGTCGTATCCGGCAATAGACATTAAAATTAATCCCAAATGGTCGGCTTCCAATTCCTGTTTTCTGTTAAAAGGTAACGTCACTCCCACTTGCGTTCCTAATCCGTAAACAATAGAACCGATGGACTGAACGGTAGACGAAGCTTTTCCTAAAGCTGCTCCAACAGCTGCGTTTCCATACTCAAGCGCTACTTGTTGCGACATTCGTTCGTTGGCATGTTTAGCAATGGCATGCCCTACTTCATGTCCCAACACAACCGCTAAGCCTGTTTCGCCTTGCGTATAGGGCAATATGCCTGTATAAACAACAATTTTTCCGCCGGGCATACAAAATGCATTCACTTGAGAATCTTCAATTAAATTAAATTCCCATTGATAGCTCGACAAAAGCGTTTCTTGTCCGGTCGCCTTGAAATAAGCTTCAACTGCATCGGCTATTTTGCGGCCTACCTTTTCAACCAAAGCGCTATTGGTTTTATCCGTCGATTTTTTTGCCGACTTAATGTAACTATCATACTCTTGGAGACTTAAAGCTAAAACTTCACTATCGGAAACCAAACTCAATTGTTGGCGTCCGGTAATCGGCACACTACTACAACCGTATAAACTTATTGTTATAATGAAGAACAAAACAATATTTTTCATAAATAAAAATTTTAAATTATCGACAAAAATACATGAAAAATTTTAATTTACACACAGACAGGTAAAAATAAATAGAGAAATAGAAACAAACAGTAAATATCTGTAATAGAAATTATATAGATTCTACTCAAAAGTTGTTACAATACTCACCGGCAATCCTTTTTTTATCTTACCCTCGTATTTCTAATCCAATTCTAAATATTCGGAGTTTTGGCTTATAAATTCCGGTATTATTTTTTTCATTTGTTTTACAACTTCATACGATTGATATGTTTTAGCGACTTCAAATAAATCTAATATGGCATCTTTTACTTCTTCGTAATCATATTCTTTCACAGAACCGATTTTTATCTTAGGATTATGCGTCGGTTTTACCGTTTCATCATCGTAGAGCAGTTCTTCGCAAAGCTTTTCTCCCGGGCGCAAACCTGTATAGACAACTTCAATATCCAAACCCGGTGTAAGACCTGCCAAACGAATCATTTTCTCCGCCATGTCTATTATTTTTACCGGTTCGCCCATATCAAAAACAAAGACTTCGCCTCCTTTACCAAAATTTCCGGCTTCCAACACTAAACGGCAGGCTTCCGAAATAGTCATAAAATAACGGAAAATATCAGGATGCGTCACCGTAATCGGTCCTCCCTCATTGATTTGTTTCTCAAAACGAGGTATTACCGAACCGTTGGAACCCAATACATTACCGAAACGGGTTGTAATGAAACGAGTTGTTTGCCCTGTCTTTTCTCCTTTTAATTTTTTGAAAAGCGACTGCACATATATTTCTGCAATACGCTTGGAAGCACCCATTACATTACTCGGATTCACTGCTTTATCCGTCGAAATCATGATAAAGACTTCTGTATTGTATTCTACGGCTAAATCGGCTATTACTTTAGTTCCCAATACATTGGTAAGAATAGCTTCGCAAGGATGCTCTTCCATTAAAGGGACATGTTTATAAGCCGCCGCATGATAAACTAAATCCGGTTTATATGTTTCAAATATTTGTCTCATCAAGTCGTAATCCCTAACATTTGCTATTACGGACTTAGATTCAATATGAGGATATTTGTCTTTTAGTTCCAAGTCAATTTCATGAAGCGGACTTTCAGCAATATCACAAATTAGGAGAAATCCTATATTAAACTTACTTACTTGCCTCACTATTTCACTTCCGATTGAACCGGCGGCTCCTGTAATCATTAATGTTTTACAATTCAGGTTTTTAGCAATTGATTTTATATCTATTTCTATCGGAATTCGCTGTAAAAGGTCTTCTATTTTTACTTTTTTTAGATTTCTGAATTTGTGAGAATCTCCACTCCAATCTTCCATGGGCGGAGAGGATAATAAATCTTTTTTATATTTAATGCACTGTTCTAAAAGCAACTGTTTTTCTTGTCGTTCTATTTCCCTTGGGTTTATAACGATCCCTTGAAATTGCAATAATATCTTCATATCTTGAAATATATTCTCTATATGATAGATCGGCATATTGGCAATTCGCTTATTGGCGATATTCGCTTCTGTTGATATAAAGCCAATTACTTTATATTTCAATGTGTCCGAATGATTGATGAAACGAACTAAATCTATATTGAATTGAGTAGCCTCATACACTAAAACTTTGACACTTTTATTTCTTCCCGAATCGTTTGTTTTAGCGTAATCAAATAACAGACGAACTATCATTTTGCAGAAAAAAACGGAAGTGAAAGTCAAGATAAAGTTAATAAAAAAAACATTATTCGGCATAATGAAATGAACATTATTGGCTTTAATCCATATATTGATTAAAAAAAGCAATATGTTCGCGCAAAGCAAAGAGATAAAAACCCGCAAAGCATCCCTAAATCCCGAATAGCGTATAATTCCTACGTAAGTTTTAAAAATAAAGAAAAAAGATCCTGTTGCTATTATACAAAGTAAAAGATCTATTAAATATGTTTCTAAACAATAAGAAACATTGATTAAATTCAAACAAATTAAATATGAAATTGTGAAAGAAATGGATACGATAAAAATATCTAATCCAAAAATAATCCACTTCGGTAAAAATGGAATTCTTTCTATCATAAAGAAAACAGAATTAAGTAGTCGCTTCAAAGTAGTCATTCTATATTAATTTATCAACCAAACGTTTTACAAAGGTAGTATAAAAAGATTAATTTTTATACTATTTTTTTCATTCTTTTAAAAATTTGTATTCGGGCCGCGCGCCCGGGGGGGGTGGGGGGGGGGTGTTGG
>JAIRLY010000255.1 GCA_031259075.1 Dysgonamonadaceae bacterium
TTTTCCGTGTTAGTTATGACCAAACTCACCCCATCATCGTTTCCGGCGTATTTGCTTCCCCAAAAATCAGCTATCCGTATATCTGCTGCACAATGGTCTAATCGAAGAACACAATTATAACAAGATTCACTCAGGCACGAATTATTCAGAAAAAATTTGAAAAACAAATCTTCTGCAAATGCCCTGCCTTTTTCGAATTGTTTACCGGAAAAATCCCGAATCGAAATGGCATTCTTATGCCATTTCGATTCGGGATTTTTTTTTCTAAAATTCACGGATTCAAATTTTGAATTCAAATTATAATTTTTACTAATATATTCCTTATATTTTTTCCATAAATTAAAACTTGGTGTACCGTGACAAAAGAAATCGACCAAAATAAAATTCTCTTCCCATTTTTTCAACTGTATCCATTTCCGAAGTCCATATATCTGACAGGGAGTGCCTATAACTACCTGTTTTTCACTTTTTTTGAACTGAGAAAAAGCGCCAACAGTATTACTTTGAAGATATTTTGAGGTTTTTATCGCTTCCAAGCCGTCTTCCGATCTAACGATAATATGCTTACAACAATCGTTAGGAGCATCAAAAATGCAACCGCAAATATTGTATCCCTGTTCAAAATAATATGAAGTCAATTCAAATCCAACCCCGCCTGAACTTGACGAAAGAACCGTAGCCCTGTTTTTACTCCACGCCGCATATACTGGTTTATTTTCAAATGTATTTGCAAAAGGCTTCTTTTCCTCCAAATATTTATAGCATACTTTTGTGCAGATTCCGCAATCAGTGCATTTCACATTATCAACAGTAGGTTTTAAGAATCCTTCATTGTTATGCGAAAAAACAATTGCATTGTGTGGACAGGAAACGACACAGATGCCACATCCACAGCAGGGATTAACACCCGATTTTGCGATATTATTCATCTTTCATCCTTTTATAAAATGCAATATATTAGGAGTGAAATTTTTTTCTTTTTATGGCTTTATTTTTAATAAAGTTTTCTATCCTAATTCTTTCCAACTTTGTCAATCCCAATAAATATGTAAACAAAGTTGTGCTGCATATTGAAATGAAACATACTGAAATCAGTCGCAACCAGCCATATTCCATATATCTGTACAAAAAATACGGCAATATCAAACTGCACATAAAAACCATAACCGCAGAAAGTAAAACAGATTTGGCATAGTCATAGATTTTTATATTAAGATACTTTTTTATGAAATAGAGTCTGATAAAAATAGCAATTACGGATACGATAATTGCGCCCACAAATGCAGATTGAGGATTTGCTCCCAATTTGTAACACACAAGTGCAATAGGAAAAGTGAATAACAGTCCCCCCCCTACAAGTATCTGATAATGCCTTATTTTCCCTGTTGCTTGTACCGCCATACTCAATGTCGTTGTAAAACAATCTGTCAATGAAAATAATATAATCAACTTTGTAAAAACAGCAGCATATTCAGGTACATCTCTAAGCCATAATTTTAAAACAATGTCTGTCTCTAATAGTATTGGAATAGATAACATCAAAAGCAGAAAAAATGAAAATTTTCCACCTCTAAAAATCAACATTTTCATTTGTTCTCTTTCATTTGCCGCATACGATTTCACAATTTGAGGATTTAAAGATGTGGTAAAATTATAAGAGAAAATTGAAATTACAGCATTTACCTGATTGGCTATCGCATTTGCAGCATTTACTGCAGTTCCGAAAAATATATTCATCAAAATATTTATTCCTTGTCCTCGTGTCATCGAAACAGCACTACCAAACAAACTCCATCCTGAAAATGACAGCATCGGATAGATATATTTTCTATCCCATAAAAAATGATATTTGCTTTCTTCAAAATTTTTCAGGCAATAAATTCTGTATATTATCGCAATTAAAGTTGATACACAAAATACTAAGACCGCATACAGTATCAGCTTATCAAAATTGCCAACTACTAATAAATAAACAATTCCCAGCTTTAAGCAAACATTTAATATTTCAACGTAAGCATATATATTCATTCGTTCATGAGCAATAATGGTCGCATTGTAAGGAACTTGTACTATCGCAATCATTGTACTTGCAATGGAGAGTTGATACACCCACCGGGCTGCATTCATTCGACCGGCAGGAATTACCAGTTTATTTTCCAAAAACCACAAGCCGATAGTTTCTGCTAAAATCAGAACAAATATTGCAATCAAAATATGAATGGTTACTGCCGACGAAAAAGTCTTATTTAGATTTTCTTTATTACCTGTTCCCAACTCAAATGTCAAGAAACGGGAAGTTGCACTGCTCATGGAAGAATTAATAAAAGAAAACATGGCAACTACGCCACCAACAACACCATATATACCAAAATCTTCAACTCCCAGCGTACTTAATATAACTCGGGAAGTATACAGACTTACCCCCATACTGAACAGCATACGGAAATAGAGGTACAGCGTATTTTTAGCTATGCGTTTATTATTCGTGTTTATATGGAAAAGTAATTACGATTGGTTTGCAAATCCTCGAACGGACTCTTTAATAACGGTTTTTATATCTGCCCATTCTGTGGAAATAAACATTTTAGGCATCGGCTGCTCTTCGGCGTCATCAAAGTAACATAAACTTCTCAACACCATAAAAACAGAGCTATTGACGTATTTTTCAGTATAAAAATCAAGTAATTCCTTCAATGTAAAACGTTGCAACAAAAAATAAATATCAACAAAATCTTTTTTCGTCCCGCGATTGGTTATAGCCGATAATTTCATCGCCGATATATCTTGCAAGCCGGCCATCCTCACCCCGTCCGTAATTATTGTATCTTTCAACCACTTGTATGGATAGTTGACAAAATCCACTTTTACGCCATTAATAGAAAATTGATGAATATTTTTTCCTCCCTGCATTGATTGTAATTCAAAGCCGGCTATTTCCAATTCTTTCGCAAGTATTTCGTGATCAACATCAAGATGACCGAAAAAATCCAAATCAATTGAATTTCGATGCCCTAATTGCAGAGCAAGAGCAGTGCCGCCAACTAAACGTAATTCGGAAAATAACGGTATTTGCTGCAATTTTTTCAGAAGTACCAATGTGTGTCCTTCGATTGTAAAAGTTCGTAGCATCTGAATTGATTTTCAGGCATTTGAATAACTGTCGCAATAAATGCCAAAGATTTCCTGTCTAAACTTCTCAAACCGAGAGCAATGTCTTTTATCCTGTTCAATCCGTAATATTGTAATAAAAACAACCAGTCTTCCCATTGCCCATGTTCCAAAACACGTCCTACAATATAAGATGCGTGTTTATCGGCATCCAAATCCAACAAATCGGCATCCCAAAACAAATTTTCAGAAAATTTTTCCAATACAGCCTGCTCCATATTTGTTTGATGTTTAGTGGTGCAAATTTACAACTTTTCCGCCAATTTCCAATACATCACTCCTATCCGCTCCATACACTCTTTCGCTATATAATTCCCCAACGCCAGCGACGCCAATCCCGGTAATCTCACCACCACCCGTTTATGTCCTTGTATCCGGTACAGTTCCCCTTCAATCCCGGAGAACTCGCCGGAAATCACCCGAACCCGTTCGCCGCCTTGCAAATCTTCCGGATGTGTCAGTAAAATCGTCTTATCCGAAAAATCCTGCAAAAACATGAAATCTCGCATCCGTTTGTCGGGAATAACCTGAAATTTCTTGGTGCTCGAATCATAAATATATGAAATCGTATAACCCGACTCAACAGGCAAGGCAAGCGCCCGACGATAATCTGTGCGGATAAACACCACACATGGAATCACCGGTTTACATTCTTGAAAGGGAATATAATGTTCTATTCCTTCTTGTTTCTAACAAATTGTTTGATTTTTTGTTCTGTCCGGTACTTGACGCGAGCAGCATATCAAGAGACAATACTTTGTTTCATGACCTTATCTTGAAAGCCACTGTTAATAAAAAAAACTCAACTGAATTTTCTTAAACAGAAAACTCAATTGAGTTCAATAATCTCAACACACAAATTCCTCTTCAGAGGAAATGGGTGAAGATTGAAAAAAAAATATTCGAAAAACTCCTTTTTTAAAGGTAGCTTCTCTTGCTTATTTAAATTTAATTTGCTAATATACGCGCACGTACGCGCGCAATTTAAATTAAGGTATACGCCTGGCCATCTCTCTCTCTCTCTCTCTCTCTCTCTCTCTCTCTCTCTCTCTCTCTCTCTCTCTCTAAGAAAAATTCGCTAACATCCAAATTTTGAATGTTAAAAATTATGTCAAAAGCGATATTTTTTTGAGAAAAATCCATGAAAATAGATAGCTGTTTTTAATTCGTTGCAAAATTAGAGAAAATTTTACAATAAACAAACAAAAATTATCAAATTTACGTTTCGGACGGTTAATCTCAAATGGTTTTTAAAGATATTTCATTGTATTTCAATTGTTTGTTACTATTTCAGAGGACGAGTGCTATTTTGTTATAATTTCCGGTATTCTAAAGTAATATTCAATATGTTCATTAATTTCTCTTTGTGTATCTCCGGCTATTCCATCAATATTCGGTACTTAGGGATACGAAATAAATAATTTGTAATGATTTTACAGATAGCAGTCAAGTCCTTTCGCGCCTTCGTGCTTTAATCTAACATCTTATGAGTTATAAATTTTTTATCATTTAGTATAGATGAATACGTATTTTGTCTTCCGTTTCTTCTCTTACGCCTTGCGTTGCCGTACTACCTCGTATATCAGTATAGCTGCTGCTGCCGAAACATTCAATGAGGCGATGTTCCCTGAAATCGGGATTTTTACCATTTCGTCGCAGATGCGGAGGTTATCCGGAGAAACGCCATTGTCTTCTCCGCCCATCACAAGAGCTACAGGCATCGTGTAATCGACCTGAGTGTATTCTGCTGAGGCTCTTTCGGTTGCGGCAAATACTTTATAACCGCAATTTTTCAGAAACCGAATCGCATCCGTGATGTCGGATTCTTTGCAAACCGGCAACGAAAGCAATGCTCCCGCAGAAGTTTTTATGGCGTCGGCATTAACCGAAACACTATTGCGGGCCGGAATGACAAGAGCATCAACCCCTGCACATTCACAGGTTCGGGCAATCGCCCCAAAATTACGAACATCCGTCACTCCATCTAACAGTACCACAAACGGATTTTTTCCTTCTTCATATAAAAATGGAACAATATCTTCCAATTTTTGATAAGTTACGGCGGAAATAAAAGCAATCACGCCTTGATGGTTTTTGCGCGTCAATCGGTCCAGCTTTTCTTGTGGAACACGCTGGATGGGAATGGTGGTTGTTTTAACAATATTGAAAAGCTCGCGCGATAAATCATTTTGAAGGTCTCTGCGCATTAAAATCTTATCAACTTCTTTACCGGCTTGTACGGCTTCTATCACGGCTCGTGTGCCGAAAATCATTTCACTTTCTTTCATTTCTTTAATAATTCTTTGGCATTTTCAATCGCCGCTTCCGTCAATTTTATGCCGCTCAACATTTGCGCTATTTCTTTTATTCTTTCTTCTTCGGATAATTGCCGGATATGCGTTTCAGTCAATAGGTTGTTTTCATCTTTATAAACAAAGAATTGTATATCACCCCGAGCGGCAATTTGAGGCAAATGGGTAATAACAATTACTTGCATCACATTTCCCATTTGGTGCATGATACCTCCCATTTTATCTGCTATTTCCCCTGATACGCCGGCGTCTATTTCATCAAAAATGATAGTGGGCAAAGCGGTTGCTCCTGCAATTAACGCTTTAATTCCCAGCATTAAACGGGAAATTTCACCGCCGGAAGCCGTTTGCGCTACCGGCTTTAATTCTACATTTTTATTTGCAGAAAAAAAGAAGTTAACATCGTCTAATCCGGTAGAATCGGGAAATTCTTTCCCTGCTATCCGGCAGCTAAATTGCATATAAGGCATTCCCAAAACACTTACTTTTTCAACTAATTGTTTTTCAAGATAAACAGCAGCAGCTTTCCGTGTTTCCGACAATTCTTTAGCCAGTTGCAACATCTTATTTTGAGAAACACTCAATTGTTGTTGCAATTTTTCAATCGCTTCGTCATAACTTTCGATCGCTTGCAATTGAATTTCGAACTGATTTCTTAATGCAATGAGACTTTCAATCGAATTTAATTTATGTTTTTGCTGCAAAGAGTAAAGTAAATCCAATCGTTCATTAATCCACTGCAACCGTTCCGGATCCAATTCCAATTTTTCCTGTTGTGCATTGACTTCCAACATTAAATCTTTCAAATCCAGATAAGCCGTTTGCAATCTTTCCGCAATTTCATCGGAAGAACGGTATATTTTACTGATTGATTGAGCCGTATTTAGGGCGTATTTCAATGCAACAACAATTCCTTGTTCATCGTCGGACAACAAATGTTCAATTCGGTGTAATCCGTTTTTTATTTCTTCAATATGAATGAGTGTTTCCGATTCCTTTTCCAATTCCGTCTGTTCTCTTTCTTTTAATTTTGCGTCTTTCAACTGCTGAAATTGGAAACGTAAATAATCTTGCTCGGAGGAATGTGTTTTTGCTTTCTCTTGCAACTCCTGCAATCGTTTACGAATAGACAAAAAATTCTGATATTCGTCTTTATATTTGTCCATCAAGTTTTTATTACCAGCTAAGACGTCTACTACTTGCAGTTGAAATCGGTTGTTGCTCAATAATAAATTTTGATGTTGCGAATGAATATCAATAAGAAAAGCGCCTAAATCTTTCAAATCGTTTAAGTTGACGGGAGTATCGTTGATAAACGCCCGTGATTTCCCCGAACTCCAAATTTCCCGCCTCAAAATACAATTTTGAGTATCATAATCCAATTCTCTTTCAAAGAAAAAAGATTGTAAGCCTTCATAAGAGGAAATATCAAACAGCCCTTCGATAGAACATTTGTCTTCGCCCTGTTTAATTGATTTGGCGTCTGCTCGTTGTCCTAAAATCAAAGATAATGCGCCTACAATGATTGATTTCCCTGCACCGGTTTCACCGGTGATGACGGAAAGGCCTTTGGAAAAATCAATTTCCAATCTGGAAATCAAAGCGTAATTTTGTATCGTTAAACTTTTTAACATGAAAGATAGTGTTATTTTTTCAGGGGTTCAAGTTGATTAGACATACTCGGATAAATGTTTCGAAGTAAATCATAGATTTCTTTCTTTTCTTCCTTTGTCGCTTTTCCTGCAATAGAGACTATTTCATCCAATTTGGAATCGCCAAACATTTGAAGAATGATTTCGGAAGAGCGCACCTGACGTATTTCCTTCAATACAGGTAAAGCATTTAAAATCGTCGTTCTGGCTCTATCCGGGTTTGCAGCCATTTCGTCCAGTCCTTTCCGGTGATAAGTATATCCCAATTCTCGAAAAGCTTTCAACGATTCGTCCATCAAAGCATTTATAATTGATCCTTTACTTCTGTTATCATCAAAAGCAGACCAGCCGCTCCATCCCATATTAGACTGCGCCAATGTGGAAATATTTTGGGCTTGGCGATAGAAAAGACTACCTCCTAAAGAGGAAAAACTGTCGAAATCCAAAGCCAAAATTAAATTAGCATAGAAAGCAATCGTAGCCTCCAAATTACTGTTCAACGTATTTTGCTGCATTTCAATTACAGCATTCTCCCTATATTCAAAATCGAATTTCGTTTCCCGAAAATTGAGCATTGTAGTAGTATAGGAAGAATTATAGACCGGACGACGGGATTGTACAAGCAATTCGGCGCGAAAATTGTTGTCCGACGGCTGCTCCTGTATTATTATCGAAAAAGTACATTCAATGCGTTCGCCGACGGAAAATGTAGTTGAACTCCATTGCGTAGTGTTGATAAATTGATTTATCGCTTTTTCCATAGTAATGAATACATTCCTGTTTGTACCTTGAATCCGGTCGCTGTTGACGGTTACCTTTGCATTCAGTTCTTGCGCCTGTACATTTATTATAGCTGTAAAGAACAGGATAATTATACTAATTTGTTTATTCATAATTTTATTTTTTTATGCCTGCCGAAAGAACATTTATAATATCCTTTGCTACTTCTCTTTTCGATTTCAAAGCAAAAGATGTTGCATTTCCTTTCACATTCATTATCGTTACTTTATTTGTATCTCCTTGAAACCCTGCTCCTTCGTCTTTCAACGAATTTAACACAATAAAATCCAGATTTTTCTTTTGCAATTTTTCTTTTGCATTGGCTAATTCATTTTCAGTTTCCAAAGCAAAACCCATCAAAACCTGATTTTCTTTTTTCATTTTGCCTAAAGTGGCTGCGATATCCGGATTTGGCGTCAAATCCAGTGAAAATAACAGCCCCGATTGCCGTTTAATTTTATTTTCCAAATAATGAGCCGGTTTGTAATCGGATACTGCGGCGCATAAAATACCTATATTCGCTTCCGGAAAATAAGATGTAGCTGTTTGATACATTTCTTTTGCCGACTCAACGTTTATCCTTTTTATACCGGGGTAAATCGTTTTTAATTTCACCGGCCCGCTTATCAGTATTACTTCCGCTCCCCTGTATGCACATTCTTCCGCCAAAGCAAATCCCATTTTACCGGAAGAATAATTACTGATATACCGTACAGGATCTATCTTTTCATACGTGGGACCGGCTGTTATCAGTATTTTTTTTTTTGCAAATTCTTTTCTTTTTTCAAAAAAATCTTCGATAACCTTTACAATCGTATCCGGCTCTTCCATACGTCCTTTTCCTTCCAGATTGCTTGCCAAATGACCGCTTCCGGGTTCAATAATGTAATTTCCATAGGCTTTCAACTTTTCCAAGTTTTGTTGAGTAGCCGGATGCGCATACATATCCAAATCCATAGCAGGCGCCAGAAACACGGGCGCTTTCATTGATAAATAAGTAGTAACAAGCATATTATCTGCTATTCCATTAGCCATTTTTCCAATTGTTGCCGCTGTAGCGGGAGCAATCAACATCACATCGGCCCACAAGCCCAAGTCGACATGACTGTGCCACGTGCCGTCGTTTGCCGTGAAAAAATCGCTCACAACCGGTTTTTGAGTTAAGGCCGATAAGGTAACAGGCGTAATAAATTCTTTTCCCGCAGGAGTAATAACTACCTGAACTTCAGCTGCTTTTTTTATTAATGCACGGCAAAGACAGGCTGCTTTGTAAGCCGCTATACTACCTGTGATCCCCAATACAATTTTTTTTCCTGTCAACATATTTTTACGACTTATAAGTTGTCTGTTAAAAAACAGGTGCAAGTTAGACATTTTTCACAAGTTTAGCAAAAATAACGGAACAGATTTAGAGTTGATGCACAATTCGGGTAGACTGCATGAAATAAAAATTATTAAATCGGTTATAAAAACAGCAAATTTTTAATAGCTTTGTAGAAATTTCAGGATGAAAACATTCAAACGCGTAACAGGAATTATTTTAATCACGACGGGATTATTTTATATAATCCCCGCCGCTCTCTTGCAAACGCCTTATTTTCAGAAAAAAATATCACGGATCGCCATTGAATATCTGGAAAAAAAGGCCGGTACAAAAGTCGAAATTCAACGGATTGAACTTCAACCTTTCAATAAGTTGGCTTTCAAAAATGTGTATCTGGAAGATCAATCAGGAGATACTTTACTTACTGCCAAGAGAATGATCGTCGATTTTGATTTTATTCCGCTTTTTAGAAATGAATTGTACTTTACTTCGTTGCACATCTATACTTTCAATCTGAATTTAAATAAAGAAACGGAACAATCACCCCTTAATATCCAATACATTATAGATGTTTTCTCGAACCATGAGAAGAAAAAAGATGCAATTAATATAAGCATTAAAAACTTGTTTTTAGGTAATGGAAATTTCTCTTATCGCATCAAAAATAAAAATTCCACTCCCGAAAAATTTAATCCCGGTGATATTTATCTAAGCAATATCACGACTAAAATCAAACTCGACAAATTCAAAGAAGGCAATATTGAAGCAAATATTAAACGTCTTAGTTTCAGTGAAAAATCAGGACTTCAAGTGAAACATTCGGCTTTTGATTTAGCCGTTCATCCCGATAATGCTCAGATAGAAAACCTCCGGTTGGAATTTCCTCAATCCGGTCTTCATTTGAAAAAAATAACTGCAAATTATAATAATATCAAACCGGATGAAAATTTTATTGATAAAATACAGTTCTATTTTCAAATAGAACCTTCTTCGGTGCATTTGAAAGACGTCAGTCCGATTGTTCCCGCTCTTTCATATTTTCAAGAGAAATTGGAAATCAAAGGAACCGTATCCGGAACGCTCAATGATATTAATCTGTCTGATTTGACTATAAAAGAAGAAAAAAATGAGTTTGTCGAAATGAATGCCCGTATCCGCAATTTAAATAGTTCCTGTCTTTCCGATATATATATAAACGGCAATATTAAAAAATCACGGATTTCTTCGGGTGAAATTCAAAAAATGGTTAATAATTTTACTTCCGAACCACTTCTTTTACCCAAACCAATCGAAAGATTAGGCGTTGTTTCCTTAAACGGTGAGATATCAGGTTTTCTTCATAATTTGATTGCATCCGTTAATCTCACAACGGATGTAGGCGATTTACGAGCCGATGTTAATTTCGGAAAGGAAGAAATCGTCTTTCTTAAGGGGAAAATCGTCTCCACTTCCGAAATAAAAATGAAAGAATTGATGAACAACGCCGATTTTGGAACCACTGAATTTGAAATCAATTTAGATGCTGATTTTAACAATCTCTCCCATTTCAAAGGGTATATGGACGTACTTGTACATCAATTCGATTATAAATCTTACACCTACGAAAACATTAAGCTATCGGGTGATTTTACGCCCAATCGTTTCAAAGGTTCGTTGAATGCAAATACGCTTGACGGACAAGTGGTTGTAAATGGGTTTTGCCTGTTTAAGGGGAAAGAATCCGAATTTGATTTTTCTGCAAAAGTTTCTAATCTTAAAATCGACAAATTAAATTTATCGAAAAAATACGAAAAACCCGAATTATCTTTCGATGTGAATGTCGATTTAAAAGGAAATAATCCGGATAATTTCATCGGAAATTTATCCTGCCGCAACTTTCTATTTTCTACGGATAAAGGAAGTTTTCCAATGCACAATATTTCGATGGAGGCTTCGGAAACCGGAGATCAAAAACAAATCGTTCTTCATTCGGATATAATCAGCGGAAAAATAGAAGGACATTATACTGTCAATACTTTAATAACTGCTCTGAAACAATCAATTGCCACTTATCTTCCATCTTTAATCACACCGGATGAAACTTCTTTTGCAGTAGAAGAAAGTAATTTAAATATCGAACTGACAATTAACGATACACAAGCATTTTCTTCAATATTCGAACTACCCGTTACTCTCTATAATAAATCCCGAATCAATGGCGAATACAACAGCCTTCACAATCAATTTCGATTGGACGCCTATTTTCCTTTGTTCAATTATGGAAATTTTACAATAGAAGAAGGATATTTAACGCTAAATAATGGAAATGATTACATCGAATTAATATTAAAAGGAATAAATCAACAGAAAAAAGACAACAAACTGGATATATTAGCGAATGTCAAGGCGTCAAACGATTTAATTTATTCTACAATTGATTGGACAGACAATAAAAACCGGAAGTACAAAGGGAAATTGGATTTTACTTCCGAATGGGCCTTTTCCAAAGAAAACAACTCAATAGCGGCCTCAGTCCATTTTCAACCTTCCGAATTAGTTTTCAATGATTCGATTTGGACGCTCTCGCCGGCGAATATCAAATATGAGGACGGTCGATTGATTGTAAGTCATTTCAGAGCAAACCATAACAAGCAAGTAATCAATATTGAAGGAAATATTTCCGAAAATATTGAAGACGATATTACGATTTCGTTAGATAAAGTAAATTTGGATTATATTTTCAATTCCGTAAATATAAAATCATTAACTTTCGGCGGAATTGCAACAGGGTTTATTAATGCAAAAGATGTATACAATACTCGGCAATTATCTACGCATTTAGACATTACCGGTTTCGCTTTCAATGATGTGGTATTCGGCGATTTGGCTTTAGAAGGCCGTTGGGACGATGAAAGACAAGGCGTTGAAATGAAAGGCGATGTTTTCAAAAACGACACGATGCGCGTGCTTGTAGACGGGTTTATTTATCCGGTAAAAGAAGAAATATCTATTCTTTTCGATGCACAAAATGCCGATGCCGCTTTCCTTCGCAAATATTTAAATAATATTATGCCGGACTTTTCCGGACTGATAACAGGTAAATTGCGCTTATTCGGCAATTTAAACGATCCGACAGTCGAAGGCGACGCTTGGGTGAAAAACGGTAGTTTCGGAATAAAATATCTCAATACAACTTATACATTCACTGATTGGATAAAATGTACCCCGGATGAAATATCGCTCCGTAATGCAACGCTCTACGATAAATATGGAAACAAAGCGCTTGCCAATGCAAGTGTACATCACAATTTGTTTTCCGATTTTCAATTTTCGGTAAATATTTCATACGAAAACTTCTTGATTTTCAATGCCACCGCCCGAACCAATCCGCTGTATTATGGAACAGTATTCGGAACCGGAACCGCAAATCTTAAAGGAACTGAAGACCTGATTTTTATAGATGTTTCTCTAAATAATACCGAAAACAGCCGCCTTACTTTTAACTTTATGGAAGAAGTAGATATTGCGGATTATAATTTTATCAACTTCATCAACAATAAAACCGATACGCTTTCGAAACCGGCAACAAAAATTTCCACCGACATCGACGCGCTGCAAAATATTGAAACCGATATACGGGCGAATCTTCTTATCAATGCAAACAACGAGGCTATTCTCGAAATTATAATCGATCCGCTTACAGGAGATAAGATAAGTGCAACCGGAATGGGTAATATGCAAGTTCAATACGGAACAAAAACGCCTTTGAAAATATTCGGAAACTATCGGATTGAAAAAGGAAATTACAATTTCAACTTACAGCAAGCTTTCTATAAAAACTTTGAAATTGAAGACGGTAGCCTGATTACCTTTCTCGGCGATCCTCTTACCGCAAACTTAAATATCAAAGCTACTTACACTGTTTCGGCTAATTTGGGTGACTTAGATCAAAACTTTCTCTTATCTGCATCCGGCTCGGAGGTAGGAAAATTAAGCGTCCGGAATAATATCCCCGTGAATTGCGTTCTCCTTTTATCCGGTCCTTTGGAACATCCGGAGATTAAATTCGACTTGGAATTACCCGGATCTACAGCCGAATTGGAACGTCAGGTAAAAAGTTATATTCGTACCGACGATATGTTGAACCGACAAATAGTCTATTTGTTGGTCTTAGGGCGATTCTATACTTCACCCGAATACACGCGAGACGATTTGAAAATAAACAACGACCTCTCATTTCTCACGTCTACCTTGTCGAATCAGATATCCAATATGTTAGGATCTTTGAGCAATAATTTTCAAATAGGAACTGTATTCCATCAATTTTATGAAGGTAACACTTCCAATACCGAAGTGGAATTACTTTTGTCCAGTACACTACTGGATAACCAATTGATTATCAATGGAAATTTCGGATATATTAACAATCCTTATCTGAGCGAAAATCAAACGAATAACAATCTCCCCTTAGTAGGAGATTTCGATATTGAATATAAACTAACTAAAAACGGAGATATTCGCCTCAAAGGATTTAATCATTACAATTACCGGAATTATTACAGTCTCACGCCGGAAATGACGCAAGGGTTTGGTATCTTGTTCAAAAAAGATTTCAACAATTTGAAAGATCTATTCGGAAAAAGAAGAAAATCACGCCGGAGCGCACTACCGGAGAAAAAATAAACACCTTTAAATTCAAGCGTAAATCAAACTTTTACTTTTATAACGATCTTCTTTATTTTTTCGTTTCCGATAAGCGGTGCATGTGCATCATGAGGAAAAAATAATACGATTTGCAATGGTTTTACAACGCAATAAGCATCCGGACTATCTTCAAAAAACGCAATATCTTTTTTAGCATCGTATTTGCTTTCGCCTTTATTGCAAAGCGAACGGTCTTTCCAACCGAATGTTTCACTTGTCGAAACAGGAATCTGAATATCAATGTACAGATTGTGAACTTCGAGCTTTGCTTCAACGGGACTTTTCATATCGTTTTCCGAGACAATCGCGTAAACATTATCGCCATCAATATCATAGCGACCTGTTTCGAGTGTTGTAATATTGTTGGAACGCAAAAATATAAACGCTTTCTCAAATCGCTCATTCATTTTGTAATAACGTTCCATTCCGAGAATTGAATCAATGATCATATAAAGTAAATTTAATTTATAAACGGTCTACAAAGTTAGCATTAAATCCTGACTTCGTCAATGCCGGCGTAAAGAACTTCCTTCCTCTCTAATGGGGGAAGAATAGATTCCCGATTAACTTCTTCGTTTTGAAAAGATTTGGTATGAAGGTAAAAAAAAATATTGAAATAGCGGCTATTCTCAAACAAAACAACTATATTTGCAGACTGGAAATAAGAAAACGATAGAGACTATGTAGTATGAAGAGATTTTCACTTGTGATTGTATTGCTCATATTGTCGGCGCAAGTTTTCCTTTTTGCACAAGAAAAAAAGGAAAGGGCTACTGTGGTTGAAGAAGTTGTTTTGCCTGAACTGAATGTAGTAAATAATATTTTGTACATAAAAAATGCTCCGGTTGGGGCAAAAGTAGAAATTATAACCATTGTAGGCAACAAAGTTTGCCGGATTGAAATGAAATCCCAAGAAGGAATTTATGAACTAAATCTCCCCAAAGCAATTTATATTTTCAAACTGGAAGGAGTCGTCCGGAAATTTGTCATAAGATAAACCTTAAATCCGTAACCCGTTTTTCATAAAGGAATTACACCCGTTATTCTTCATTTTTTCCAGAAACCCGGAGTAAATAAGATAAGGATGGTAAATATCTCTAAACGTCCGATAATCATAAGAAAAGACAAATACCATTTAGCAATTGACGGAATACCGGCAAATGAACCGCAAGGGCCATTTGTCTCAAATCCAGGCCCCACATTACCAATTGATGTTACGACTGCTCCTAAAGATTCTACAAAAGGTATTCCGATCAAAGAAAGAACACCCCAACTTACAAAAATAATGCTAATGTAAAGGAAAGCAAAAGCCAACAAGCGTTGGACAATTCCAAAAGATAAAGAGCGTCCGTTTAACCGGACGGATATAACGGCACGCGGATGAAGTAATCGTTCAAATTCGTAGATTGTATTTTTAGCCAATACGACCGCACGTACGATTTTCAACCCCCCGCTTGTTGAACCTGCGCATCCGCAGACGATCATTAAAAACAAAAACAGGATTAAGTAGAATGGTCCCCACACAGAAAAGTCGTCTGTAGAAAATCCTGTAGTGGAGATGACGGATACAACTTGAAACAAGGAACTTCGAAATGAATTGGGAACATTGTAATCCGAATTGTATATTAAACCGGCGCTTACAATACAGGAAACGACCAAGATAATTGATAAAAACCAGCGTAATTCTTCGTCTTTGGAAATTTTTTTGAATCGTCCTTTTAATAAAAAATAGAGCAAAGGAAAATTGATGGCGCCTATCGTCATGAATAGGATAATCACTATTTCCGTATAAATAGAATTCCAATAGGCAATACTTGATTGTTTGGTTGAAAAGCCGCCGGTAGAAATTGTTGAAAAGCCGTGGCAAACGGCGTCGTACAATCCCATGGGACCGCACCACAAAAGAACGATGATTAAAAAAGAAAACAACAGGTAAACGCCCAAAAGTCTTTTGGCCATTTGAGTAACTCTCGGACGGAATTTATCATGAGTAAGTCCTGAAGCTTCCGCATCAAACAATTGAGCCGCCTCTCCACCCAACAGCGGTAATAAAGCAATGGAAAAGACGATAATTCCCATACCTCCTAACCATTGCGTGATACTTCTCCAAAAAAGTAATCCTTTAGGAACGCTTTCAATATCGACCAAAACCGTAGCGCCCGTTGTTGTAATGCCGGAAGCGGCTTCAAAAAAAGCATCGGAAAAACTCGGAATAACGCCACTTATGTAAAACGGTAAAGCACCAAATAAAGCAAATAAAATCCAACTTAATGCTACTCCCAGATAACTTTCTTTTTTTCCTATCATTTTAGTCCTCTTTTTGAAGCCCGTTGAAAGTGAAATGCCCAACCCGGAAGCAAAAGTAATAACGGCGGACAATACGATAGAACCGGTAACGGATTCATGAAAGTAAGCGGAAACCGCAGCAGAAAGAAATATAAAAAGAGATTCAAAAATAAGGATTAATCCTACAATTTTTACTATAAATTCCCAGTGAATATTAAAACCTGTTTTATTTTTGAACATCATAGAATTATAAATACCGTATTATTTGAAATAGTTTTCTATTTTCCGCATAGCCGTATTCAGGCAAAAGACCAAAACATGGTCGCCCGGTTGAATCATTGTTTCTCCGTTGATAATTTCGGCTTTTCCATCTCTGATTTTTCCTCCAAGCGTCATATCTTTAGGCAATCGTAAATCTTTGACTTGTTTTTTTGTGATTTTAGAACCGGGCCGGGCCACTAATTCGGCTACATCAGCATTAGCAAATGCCAAACATTTTACGGTGGAAACATCGGCTTGCAGTAAAAAACGGTAAATATGGCTGGAAGCAATCAATTTTTTATTGATAATGGAGCCAATATCCAGTTTTTCAGCCATTTGAATGTAATCCAGATTTTCAACTTCAGCTACAGTTTTAAAAACGCCAAAGTTTTTTGCAGCCACACAAGCAAGTATATTTGCTTCCGAATTTCCGGTTAAAGCGATAAAAGCATCGCAATTCTTGATATTTTCCTGAATTAATAAATCGGTATTGCGTCCGTCGCCATTGATGATCAACACATTTTCCGGCACTCTTTCTGCCAGCCGGTAACTTTTCTCTTTGTTGATTTCCAACAGTTTAATTCTGATATTATGCGGCAATCGTTCGCAAACTCTCAAAGCGATGCGGCTTCCTCCCATAATAGTTATTTTCCGGATCTGAATATCTTCTTTCCCTGTTTCTATTTTTATCTTGTCGATCGATTCGTCTGTCGTAGT
The DNA here is from genome assembly GCA_031259075.1 of Dysgonamonadaceae bacterium. Taxonomy (GTDB): domain Bacteria; phylum Bacteroidota; class Bacteroidia; order Bacteroidales; family Azobacteroidaceae; genus Azobacteroides. The sequence goes on from JAIRLY010000255.1 coordinate 17,184, forward strand.
AAAATAGATGAGATCGTCTGCCGAAATTCGATCCGAACCACAGGGAATAATGGTTTCGTATCCTCTCTTAATAGCTACAATATGATAAATCCGGTCGCCGCTTCCTAATTCATATAAGTATTTATCAACAATAGGCGCATTTTTCCGGATTTTAGTTCCGAGTAAAATAAGTTTTCCTTCTGCAATATCCCACCATTGCCGTGTCCAAGGTTGTTTTAAAGCGCTTATAATTTCTTCCGCCGCCAATGTTTCAGGACAAATAAGAGAATCTACGCCCAAATTAACAAAAAACTCCATGTTTTTAGGATGAAGGTATTCATCGTTATCAATACGGGCAATCGTTCGTCCGGCGCCTAAATTATGGGCTAACATGCAAGCTGTCATATTGGTGGATTCTTCGGGAGTGACGGCAATAAACATATCCGCCTCTTTAATTCCCGCCATCTTCAAATCGTGAATAGAGGTAGGGTTTCCCTGAACCGTCATGATTTCCAAATTATTGGGAAAATCCAATTTTTCATCATTCGGATCGACCAAAATAATATCCTGATCTTCTTTAGATAATAATTTGGACAAATGTGTGCCGACTTCACCGGCGCCAACAATAATTATTTTCATATTTTCTCACTTAAGACTTTTGCAATACTTTCAGCATCCATTCCACATAATTGATACAATTCGGGGATCGTGCCATGTGGGATAAAATGATCGGGAATACCAATTCGTTTTATTTTCGGCGTATATCCGTTTTCAGACATAAATTCCATTATGGCGGTTCCTAATCCTCCGTGAATAGTTCCGTTTTCGACAGTAACCACATATTGATAGTTTTTTCCTATCTCGTGCAACAATTCTTTATCAATCGGCTTGAGGTAAATCATATCGTAATGAGCCGCTTCAATACCTGATTTTTCCGCTTTTTCGATGGCTTTTCCGGCAATGTTTCCGATCGGCCCGATGCTTACTACGGCGACCGTTTTTCCAACTTTAAGTTTTCGGCCTTTTCCGACCGGTAAGATTTCAAAAGGTCGTTCCCAATCTTTCAATTCGCCTTTTCCTCTGGGATATCGAATCGCAAAAACGCCTTTTCCTTGTTGGCTGCCGGTGAACATTAGATTTCGCAAATCAATTTCATTGAAAGGAGAAGCAATCGTGATATTGGGGATGCAACGCAGATAAGCCAAATCAAATGTTCCATGATGAGTAGCTCCGTCTTCTCCTACTAATCCGGCCCGGTCTAAGCAAAGCACCATATCCAAATTTTGCAGCACAGCGTCGTGAATGAGATTATCATAAGCCCGTTGCATAAAAGAAGAATAAATATTACAGAAAGGAAGCATTCCCTCTTTGGCCAATCCTGCCGAAAAAGTAACGGCATGTCCTTCAGCGATTCCTACATCGAAAGCTCGATGAGGCATTTCTTTCATTAAAAATGTCATGGAGCAACCGGTCGGCATAGCCGGGGTGATCCCGACTATTTTCTCATTTTGTTTCGCTAATTCTACCAAAGTATGACCGAATACATCCTGATACAATTGAGGTTCATCCTTAGACCGGGTAATGATGCGTTCTCCGGTTTCAGGATTGAATTTTCCGGGAGCATGCCAAAGCGTTGCATCATTTTCGGCCGGTTCGAATCCTTTGCCTTTTTTTGTGAGAATATGCAATACTTTAGGACCTTTCATCTCTTTTATACCTTCCAAAACTTTTATTAATCCGGTCACATCGTGTCCGTTTACCGGCCCGAAATAACGAACATTGAATCCTTCGAAAGCATTGTGTTGCTTAGTTAACAAAGCCTTTAAACTATTATTGAAACGAAGGATAAGGCCTTTTCCTTGTTCTTTTATAACTCCTTGTTTCTTTAAAAAAGTATATAATTTATAACGGATTGTATTATAAGTATGAGAAGTAGTGAGTTTAACAAGGGAATGGCTCAATCCGCCAACCGGACGATCAATAGCCATATTATTGTCGTTAAGGATGATCAGTAAATCGTTCGGGTTGGATGATGTATTATTTAATCCTTCAAAAGCCAATCCCCCGGTCATGGAACCATCGCCAATGATTGCCACTATTTTTCGTTTTTCGTTTTTCAATTGGGAAGCAACCGCCATTCCTAAGGCCGCAGAAATAGAATTGGATGCGTGTCCGGCTATAAATGCATCGTATCCGCTTTCCTGCGGATTAGGAAAGCCGCTGATTCCTCCAAATTTACGAAGCGTATTGAACTGATCACGTCGTCCGGTCAATATTTTATGTCCGTATGCCTGATGCCCAACATCCCAAACAATTTTATCATAAGGAGTATCAAACACATAATGAAGTGCAACGGTCAACTCAACGGTTCCTAAACTGGACCCAAAATGTCCGGGATTTTCAGACAGTACCGTAATGATGTATTGCCGTAATTCCCGACTTAACTGTTTTAGTTGTTCCCGACTTAGCTTTCGTAAATCTGCCGGAGAATCGATTGCGGATAATAATTGAAATTCTGTAGTTTTAGCCATCGCTAATAATTTGTTTTACAAATTTACATAAATATCATGGTATATATACGTAACTTTGCAAAATAAATTACGTCATCACCTCAAATTATTTTATGAAATTCAGAACTGAAATCATTATTCGGGATGCCGGACTTCAAATTTCTCATCAGGATAAAATTTTGATGATGGGTTCTTGCTTTGTTGAGAATCTTTCTTCCAAAGCGCTTCTATCCGGTTTTACAGTAGAAACTAATCCTTTTGGAATTGTGTATAATCCGATTTCCATTGCCGACGGATTATCCGATTTGATAAATAACAGGATTTATAGCGATAAAGATTTGTTTTTGCACCGGGGGCTTTATCACAGTTTTTCGCATCATAGTTGTTTTTCAGGGACTGATATTGAAGCGGTTTTAAATAATATTAATTCAAGTAGAACGAATTTCTCGAATTTTCTTCAACAAACGAATCTGCTTATCATTACTTTTGGAACAGCAAATACATATCGGTTGCTATCATCGGGAGCAATTGTCGCTAATTGTCACAAACTGCCGGCAAAATATTTCAAGGAAGAACGATTGACCGTTAATCAAATTACAGAACAATGGAATAGCTTAATAAAAACGATACGAGTGAAAAATCCGCAATTAAAAATTCTTTTCACCGTGAGTCCGGTTCGACATTGGAAAGACGGCGCTCATGAAAATCAAATCAACAAATCTATTTTACTGTTGACGGTAAACGAACTGGTAAACACCAATGCTTTTTGTTATTATTTTCCTTCCTATGAAATAATGATGGACGATTTACGGGACTACCGTTTTTATGCCGAAGATATGATTCATCCTAATTCGCAAGCGATCGATTATATTTGGGATAAATTCAGTCCGGCTTATTTCGACAAAACGACTTTGGAATTGATTAAAGAATGGAAAAGTATTCAACAAGCCTTGAATCATCGTCCTTTTCATCCCGAATCGGACGAATATAAACGTTTTTTGGAAAAAACAGAAAAACGAAAACAAACTTTTTGGAAATTAAAGAATATCAAGGAACAGGGCTAAATCTTTTTTGAGGCGCTATTTGTCGGAGAAATATTCCATCCGTATTTTGTTTCCAATCCATCTCCAACGTCCTGAGGCGTATCGTCACCCTTCTTCACTGCTCCGAAGCGTGAAAGCACGAAAGGGCGAAAGCGTGAAAGCACGAAAGCGTGAAAGCACGAAAGCACGAAAGGGCGAAAGCACGAAAGGGCGAAAGCGTGAAAGCACGAAAGCACGAAAGGACGTCCCTTATTCTCCAAAAAGGAAAGCACCCGTCTTCGGGGCGTATCGTCACCCTTCTTCACTGCTCCGAAGCGCGAAAGGCTTTCCGTTCTTAACTTTTAGTTTTTAACTCTTAGTTCTTAAAGACCGTCTGTCCCGTAGGGACAAAATGTCGGTAGAAAATACGGACCTCTCCAGCCTTTCCCTGTCCCGTCAGGGACAGAATATGATT
>JAIRLY010000293.1 GCA_031259075.1 Dysgonamonadaceae bacterium
AGTATTTGAGGCTGAGTGGTTAACTACAGTGTTCTTTCATATTAAAAAAATTAAAGCCGCAAGGAAGTTGTGATAACTAAGCCTTGCGGCTATTTTTTTTAATCGCTGTTGATTTTAACATTACTTGCCTGATAATCGTATTTTTTATACTTTTGCCTGAAATTATTTTTACGAATGAAATATTTTTTTTGCCTGCTTGGATTCGTATTCTCTTTATCTGTTTATTCTCAAACACTGAGAGGACGAATTACGGATGTTCGGGGCGAACCGTTGCCGGCCGTTTCCATTTACATCAAAGAAAATAAACAAGGCTTGATAGCCAATCATTCCGGTGAATTCCAGACGAAACTTGCTCCCGGTACTTATCATCTGGAAGTGCATTGTATCGGATTTGAATCCGAAAAACGGGAAATCCGGATGGACAACCAAGACGTGGAATTGACTATTGTCCTGAAAGAAAAAGATTTTCAATTGAAAGAAGTCGAAGTGCGCTGGAAAGAAGACCCTGCCTACGAAATTATCAGGCAGGCAATTAAAATGGCTCCTTATTACCAATCGATAGTCCGTGAATCGACTTACGAATCCTATAACAAAGGATCGGGAAAAATTACCCATATTCCTCAACTGATCAACTCGCTTTCGAAAGGAGCACTGGAGCCGTTCAAGGATAAACTGTTTTTACAGGAATCAGTCAGTGAAATGAAATTCACGGCTCCAGACAAATACGAACAGAAAATCATTGCCTATTCCAGTACTTTCCCCAACATGAACGACCCGCAGGATGCCCTGGCTATGGGAATGGTTTCCCTGTACCACCCTACATTCAGTGCGGGAACCGTTTCGCCGCTCAATCCAAAGGCATTCGACTACTATCGGTTCCGCTACGAAGGTTATGAAGAAAAAAACGGTCAGATTATCAATAAAATACGTATAATTCCCAAATTGAAAGATCCCAAATTGATGGAGGGATTTATCCATATTGCCGATGGGGAATGGAATATCCGTCATGCTGAAATTACGTTGTCTCCTTTCGGGATGACATCGCATGTCACGCTGAATTATTATCCTGTAGTGGAGAATATTTATTTGATCAGCACTTATGAAATGGAACTGAATATTCATGTCATGGGAATGAATATGGGAGCGAATTTTCTTTCTTCGATTCAATATACGCATATTCAACTCAACGATTCGCTGGTTGCCGCAAGGGAGAAAATCAATCTTCCGAAAAAGAAAAAAGAAAGGAAAAGCATGGAAATCAAGGATGATGATTTTTTCAAAAAAACGGTGGATTCCATAGCGGTTAAACGCGATTCGCTCTACTGGTCGAATGTGCGGTCGATCGTACTGAACGAGGAAGAGTTGCAAAGCTATGCAAGGAAAGATACCATGCAACATCTGGTCGATTCGCTGGACAGGAAAGCGGAGGATGCGGATTTTGAATTTTCCGATTTGTTGTTTGGCGGCCGGGCAGGAAATGATTCGTCTTTTGTCCGCTTTCGATATACCGGCTTATTGTTCGCATTCCCCGAATATAATTTTGCGGATGGTGTTTGGATAGGACAGGATTTGAGTTTCAATTTCAAGAAGAAAAAACGTACGGGCTTGATTGTCAATCCTTCTTTCTATTGGGCTTCCGCCCGAAAAAAATGGCTACTGGAAGCGGACGTGTTTTTGGATTATGCACCCAAGCGTTTGGGGCAAATGTGTTTATCCGTAGGAAGAACTTCAATGGATTTCAGTGGGGAATCCGGTATGGATCGCTTTATCAACAGTCTTTATTCGTTGGTGGGAGGACGTAATTTCGCGCGGTTCTACGACAAGGATTATTTTAAGGCGGGTAATAGGATAGACGTCGCCAATGGTTTGCAATTGACTTTGGGGTATGAAATGGCCAATCGCAATAGCTTGGAAAACCAAACCGCCTGGAATCTTTTTAATGTGCAAAACCGGTGGTCGCCGAATGTGCCGGAATACGGCAGACCTTTGTATATGGAGGAATACGGGCGGTTGGTGAAATATTCGGTTCACTTGAAATATACGCCCGAATATTATTACAGGATGAAAGACGGAATGAAAGAGTATGTTCATTCGCGTTTTCCGACTTTTGAGGTGGATTATCGCCGGGGATTCGGGAGGCAGAATGTTTTTTCCGCTTTTGCGGGAAAATATTCCGTTTTTTCCCGCTTGGAAGCAAGTATCAGCCAGCAAATACGGTTGGGGGTATTCAGCCGCTTGAATTATACATTGACGGTAGGGAAATTTTTCAATACGAATCCATTCAATTATATCGATTACAAGCATTTCAATTCGACCGGTCATTGGGTAAGCCTCAAGGATTGGAAAACTTCCTACGTACTGTTGCCTTATTATACCTGTTCTACCAATCGGGAATGGATGCAGGCTTTCGTCAATTACGATACGGATTATTTGATACTGAAACGGTTACCATTCCTGCAAGGCAAATTATTCACCGAAATGTTACAAGCCGGATTTTTGCATACTCCGGATAAGAGGTATTATTCGGAATGGGGTTATTCCGTCAATTTGCCTGGAAATATCGGAGGCGCCGGCGTATTCGTCGCTTTTGATTCTTTCGATTACAACGGGGTTGGCTTGCAATTTTCTCTCCCGCTTTTCAAATTGTTCGGTAAAAAAAATGAAGGGATTACGGTTACGATAGAATATTAGATAGGGTAGCCGTACCCAAATTATACTATGCTTGGTATGGTTTTGTGCATTTGTGCAATGCACAAAATTATCCCGGTTCTCCCGCTTACCGTTTCAAGTATTTCATTCATGCGTAGTAATCGACAATGCCGCCCTCTCCGGTATTGATACCCTTTCTTTATGCATGGAAAAAGGCGTTACGCTTTGAAACTCGTCTTGCAGGAATAAAAACAATTCTTCTACCTGCGACTTCCCGCTTGTAAAATAAACATAGTCAATACCTCGCATCGCTGATATAACGGAAAGATAATCGTCCAAACTCCAATACCAGAAACTTTTGTACATAGTAATTATCCGTATTCAGGTAAGGCAGGTAAAATATAAACAACGTATAACGATTCAGCGATTAAAAAAAAATCAGTTTTTAATTTTGGATAAAAGATATTGATTTTTAGTCCTAATTTTCAGAAAATATCATTATATTTGCACTTAATTATATTAATAATAAATAAAATTAGATAAATATGAGATTTTATTATTCTTTGTTGGGATTACTCTTGATTTCTTTAATACCATCCTGTCAGGAAGAGGAAGCGAAAGATGAACTGCAATCCAAACAGTTCATTTGCACATGGGGCGACAGCCTAACTGCTGGAGGTGGCGGCGACGGAACAACCTATCCGAATGTATTGGATTCTTTGCTTGGAAATAATTACCAAGTCATAAATTGTGGCATTGGCGGGGAACAGACATTAACTATCGCCGCACGGCAAGGAGGAATCCCCATGTTACTTGCTCATCCGGTTGAACTTCCCGCTGATAATTCCAAAATAATTATTGGCGATAAAAGTCATTCTCTGATCAGTTCATGGAACAACCGAAGTGTTGTTACTCCATTGTTGCAGGGAGGAGAATCAACGGTCAATAATTGCATCATCAATGAAATTGAATGTATTCTCGGCTGGACAGGAAAGGCTTGGAACGATCCGGACGGAAGATATACTATTCAGCGGGTTGTCGCCGCAGATACTCCCGTCACGTTAAGAGAAAGGTCGATTGTATTCACATCTTCCATGCAACGATACCGGAATCTGTTTGCCAATGTATTTTTTATCGGGCAAAATTTGGGATATGCCAACAATGCGGATTTGGTGTCTCAATATAAGGCTATGATCCGTTTCAGTGGTTCCAATAATTTTGTAATACTGGGATTGACGTCGGGGACAAAAGCCGAAAGAACCGATTTAGAAACCTTAATGACCAAAGAATTTGGAGCGCAATACATCAATTTACGCGACTATTTATCTACACAAGGATTGCAGGATGCCAGCCTTACTCCTACACCAGCCGACATAGAAGCAATGGCAGAAGGTAAAACGCCTCCATCATTACTGTATGATCATGTCCATTTCAATGCAAAAGGATATGAATTAATCGGGCAGATCATATACAAACGTTTCTTGTATTTAGGAATAATCTAAAAATTAAAATCAAATGAAACATTCCGGTATTTTCGCTCGTTATTCCCTGCTCGTTAACTTATTAACTTGTCAACTCGCTTACTTATTATTGTTTCTAACCGCTTGTGGTGATAACGACAATATAATTTCTCCCGATAGGGAAGGAACCAATGCGGCGAAATTTGGTTTTTTACCCACTAACACAGCTGAAGAAAATGTAAAAATCCTGCAACAGGGATTGGATTCTTTAGGGAATATCTATGTAGATCTGCCGGGAATATATGATTTGGACAGCGCCATTTATTTGAACAATAATACAAAAATCACCTTTGGTAAAGGCGTCTATATCCGTAAACAACGAAATAAAAACGGGAAAGGTGCAGAATACGTCTTTATTAATAGAGGCGCTTACAGCCGTACATACAATGAAAACATTGAGATAAACGGCTTGAATCTTATATGTAATGGACTGGATGATAATCACAGCGCCATACAAGGATTGGTTGGACAAGTTTCTTTCTTTCATGTCCGGAATCTGACTATAAAAGATTTTACTTGTATTGATTTGTTAACTACCCGATTTTGTGTCCAAATTGCTGAATTTGAGAACATTTTTATAGAAAATGTATATATTCAGGGAAACAAAGACGGGATTCATTTAGGAGTGGGAAAAGACTTCATTATTCGGAATGGAATATTTAAAACTTTCGATGATCCGATAGCCTTGAATGCACATGACTACGACATCAGTAACCCTACGGTGGGTTGGATAGAAAACGGCCTTATTGAAAATTGTTATGATCTGCAAAATGCAACAACAACCGGTTTCTTTTGCCGGATATTAGCCGGTTCGTGGGTAGATTGGTATCAGGGTATGAAGCTGCAAAAGTCGGATATTGCAGTTCACGACGGCAGATTATACAGGGTTATTGCTCCTCCGGATGGAAAGGAATATGTTTCTTATACTGCCCCAACACATAAAAGCGGGTATCAAACAATCGACGGAATCAACTGGTATATGATGCAAGAAGGAATTATCTATAATGGAGGATGCCGGAATATTCATTTCAAAAATATTTATTTACAAAAGGATCGCGAAACGGCATTCAGCATCCATTTTGATATGGATAAATGGTCAAGAAGCTACTATCCCAACTCTGAAGCTCCCGTACAATCCAATCTGGTATTTGAAAATATCCATATAAACGGAAAACTTGGCAATTTGCTTTCTACATACACGCCTGTTGATAAACTCCAATTCATCAACTTAAATTGGTCGGGAGGAAATATTATATTATCCTCTGTAACCGGATTGGATTATCCCTCCACCAAGATAACTTTAGAAAAAACCCATTTTGCTGCAAATGCATTGGTTAGTCTTGTTGCAAATAACGGTCGATCTGCGGATCTTGAAATAAAAAATAGTTTCTTTGATCCGAATTACCAATTGTATTTAAGAGGAGATATTACGGTATTAACTTCGGATGTCCCTTATTATTTCATAGAATCTAAAATCCGATAATTTGGTAGTTTCGATAAAATTTCAGGAGTGTCCCGGAAAAGGTTCGGTAGGCAACAAGATTGTTCGGCAAGCCACAAACTTGCTTTTAACTCTATATGACGAAACGCTACGCATCGTTTTTTATGCGATAAACTAAAAAAAGACAGACAAAAATTTCTTTTATTATTTTAAATGATTTACTTTTGCATTCCAATTTCATAAAAAATAATATCATAAATTCTTAAATATTCTCTATTAAAATGGCAAAGAAAAAAGCAAGCGATCCTTTACAAACAGAAAAAAGTGTAGGTGAAATTCTATCAAAAACAGATCAGTTTATAGATAAATACTTAAAACAAATTCTAATCTCGGTAGGAGCAATTATTTTGATTGTAGTCGGATATATCGCTTTTCACAATTTATATCTAATTCCTAAAGAAAAAGAAGCAGAAGTTGCACTTTTTTCGGGACAGACCTATTTCGGCAACCAACAATGGGAAATTGCGCTTAACGGAGACAGCATTGATTACATCGGTTTTCTGGATATAATTCAGGATTTTAAAGGAACTTCGTCTGCCAATTTGGCAAAGGCATACGCCGGAATTTGCCAATATCGGTTGGGAGATTATGAAGCGGCGCTCGAAAACCTGAAAAGTTATAGCGGAAAAGACATTTTGTTTGCAGCTCAAGTAACGGGAGCCATAGGCGATTGTTATGTAAATCTCGGTGAAGTGAAAGAAGGAATCAATTATTTCAACAAAGCAGCGGCGAAAGCAAACAGTAAACTGTTAAGTCCGATTTATTTGAATAAAGCCGCTGTAGCTTATGAAAGTTTAGGCGATTACAAATCTGCTTTGGATATTTATTCAACTATAAAATCGAAATATCCCGAATCTCAAGAAGCCAATGCTGTTGATAAATATATCGAACGTGCGAAAACGTTGATTAAATAATGGCGACAAAACACCATCATTTATCCGATTACGATTCCAATACTGTTCCCGACGCCTCCAATATGCGTTTTGCTATTGTTGTTTCGGAATGGAACGGTGAAATCACTTCTAAACTGAAAGAAGGAGTTTATCACACATTACTTAAATTCGGAGCGAAAAAGGAAAACATTATCATTGTTTCCGTTCCCGGAAGTTTTGAATTGATATTCGCTGCCAAGCGGATTATCCAAAACATTCATCCGGATGCAGTGATTGGTTTAGGCTGCGTAATACGAGGAGATACTCCCCATTTCGAATACGTTTGTGCAGGCGTAACGCAAGGATTTGCACAATTAAATGCAACAGGCGATGTACCTTGTATTTTTGGTTTGCTAACCGACAATACAATGCAGCAATCAATCGACCGTTCTGGTGGAATATTAGGAAACAAAGGAGACGAAGCAGCAATTACAGCCATAAAAATGGCGAAATTCGCTTGTGATTTCAAATAAAATAACTACCTTTGTTCTCCCGAAAGGGCAGTTACCAGAGTGGCCAAATGGGGCTGACTGTAACTCAGCTGGCGTACGCCTTCGGTGGTTCGAATCCATCACTGCCCACGAGAGAATTAAAAGTTATGAACTAAGAGTTAAGCAAAGAAAAAATAAGAAAAAACATTCTGCAAGAATGTTATACTTGTATGATCTGTAAATGTATAATTCTTAAGTTCCAACAAGCGGAAGTAGCTCAGTCGATAGAGCATTAGCCTTCCAAGCTGAGGGTCGCGGGTTTGAGTCCCGTCTTCCGCTCCAAGTGAGAAGGATGTCTGAAAAGATATCCTTTTCCTGTATTTATATCGTTAACTGAAAAAAAGATGGAAACGATTGATATTCTAACCGGTCAACATGTAACAATCAAATACGAGCCTGCCGGAATTTTGAGGAGAGGTTGCGCATTGATCATTGATTTCATAATCCTGTTTCTTTATATTTATATCATTTTTTATTTTCTACAAAAAATAGATATGAATATCTTTCTTAATATAAAGAATGTTACGAGTTTCATTGTATTGTTTCCGGCTATTTGCTATCATTTTTTCTTTGAAACTTTGATGAACGGTAAAACTCCCGGAAAATTAATTACCGGCACACGTGTGACAAACTTAGATGGTTCTACACCGGGATTAAGTTCTTATTTTTTACGATGGATACTTTTGCCCATCGATTTATTCCCCTCAGGCATAGGGCTTGGCGGATTATTCATTGTTTTTTCTAAAAATCACCAACGTATTGGGGACTTAGCCGCCGAAACGATCGTCGTCCGGAATGTACGACCGCCTCAAGTAGATTTAGATAGAGATTTCCGAGAATTTTCCGACGACTATCGACCCACTTTCAGTCAAGTGGAACAATTAAATGATGCACAAATCCGGTTTATTTCCGCCTTGCTTTATGATTCGCAAAATAGGAAAGCGCTTTCTTCTTCTATTCAATCTCTTAGCCGAAAAGTAAAAAATACGTTGAAAGTAGAAAGTCAATTGGATGACCGAAGTTTTTTAGAAACGATCGTAAGAGATTATAACTACTATACATGGCATTCCTTGCGTTAACAAGAAAGTCGACATGCGTTGGAAAGATCGAATATTTATTAAGAATGAACTATTTTATTGTAATCTTCATCCAGTTCATCAAATTCGGTTTTCAACTTCATCAGTTCGGTACGAATATTTTTTAAACGCGCTACAATTTCTCCGGTTTTAACAACATTATCCCTGTTTTCTTTGAGTTTTTGTTTTGCCCCAAGCAAAGTCATGCCCTTTTCTTTCACCAGATAATGAATCAAGCGGATCTCTTCAATATCCTCTTTTCGGTATTGACGAGTACCTTTTGTCGTTTTAACAGGCTTGATGGAAGGAAATTCCCTTTCCCAATAACGTAATAAGGATTGATTAACATCAAACATATCGGCGACTTCCTTAATAGAATAAAATATTTTTTCTTGTTTAAAATCCATTCAATTTATCTATTTTCCGCTTCAAACAATATTTGTTCATATTCTTCAGGAGTCAAATTCATGAAAAAATATTTAGCAGGATTATCATACTGGTTTTTTACTAAAACTTCATAATGCAAATGAGGGCCGGTAGCGGCGCCGGTAGCTCCGACAGTTGCTATTTCTTGTCCGCGAACCACTTTTTGTCCTACACGAACTTTCAATTCGTAACAATGACCATATCGTGTTTTATATCCAAATCCATGATCAATTAAGACCGTATATCCGTATCCACCTTCCCAACCGGAGGATTCAACCACTCCGTTTCCCGTAGCATAAATTGGCGTTCCGATATTTGCATTTAAATCAACTCCCGTATGTTTTCGCAAGTTTCCATAAATCGGATGAACACGCATTCCAAATCCGGAACTAAGTCCTTTCATTTGTTTGGAAGACAACGGCATCATACTCGGAACATGTTTTATTCGTTCTTCATTTATTTTCATTAATTCGGTCAATTCATCATAAGAATTAGACTGCACATACAACTGTTTCGTCATCATATCCAATTTAGCGGTTGTCGAAATAATCAAATCCGAATTATGCAGGGTCACCAAATGTTCATAACGATCTGCTCCGCCCACACCCGGTTTTCGGATCGAAGACGGGATCGGATTAGCGTTAAACATACTGCGATAAAGATTATCGTCCCTTTCCTGCAATTCTTCTAAAATTTTTTCGTTTTCGTCAACCCGTTTAGATAAAATTTGATATTGTGTTAACAAAAGTTTATTTTCTTTTTTTAACTGTTGTTTCATTGGCGAATCAAAAGAATAATCAGTAATGGAAAACAAAGCAACTCCGATCAAAATTCCGATAAACAATTGGCGAAAAACACTCCAAACTTTTTGGCTTGCAGAAGGATATACTCTTTCATAACTCAAAGTTTGAGAATTGTATTTGTAAAAGATGTTACTCATTAATGGAAATTTAAGATTCTATTGAGACAAAAGTAAGCTATTTGTTGTATTTTTGCAAATCGTTTTAAAAAAAAGTTAATAACACATGAATTATTATTCATATATTTTTAATAAAAAAAGATGACAGCTAAAGAAATTCGTCAATCATTTAAAGATTATTTCGAAGGAAAAGGGCATAAAATTGTGCTTTCCGCTCCGATGGTTATTAAAGATGATCCTACATTGATGTTTACCAATGCAGGTATGAATCAATTCAAAGATATTATTTTGGGAAATGTACCGATTAAATATCCAAGAATCGCCGATTCCCAAAAATGTCTGCGTGTAAGCGGTAAACACAACGATTTGGAAGAAGTAGGCCATGATACTTACCATCATACCATGTTTGAAATGTTGGGAAATTGGTCGTTTGGCGATTATTTCAAAAAAGAAGCGATTGATTATGCTTGGGAATATCTGACGGAAATATTGAAGTTGGATAAAAACGGGTTATATGTAACCGTTTTTGAAGGAAATCCTTCCGAAAATTTGGAAAGAGACGATGAAGCTGCCGGTTATTGGAAAAAATATCTTCCGAAGGAACGTATCTTGAACGGCAGCAAAAAAGATAATTTTTGGGAAATGGGCGATACCGGACCTTGCGGCCCCTGTTCGGAAATTCACATCGACCTCCGTCCGGAAGAAGAAAAAAAGAAAATAGACGGCATCACTTTAGTGAATCACGATCATCCGCAGGTAATTGAAATATGGAATCTTGTATTTATGCAATTCAATCGGAAAACCGACGGTTCATTGGAAGAACTTCCAAATAAAGTGATTGATACCGGAATGGGCTTTGAACGCTTGTGCATGGCGGTGCAGGGAAAAACATCCAATTACGACACGGATGTTTTCCAACCGATTATCAAAGAAATAGGGAAAATTACAGGTAAAAACGCAAAAATTCAAATCCCTGCGGAAGAAGTCGCCATGCGCGTAATTGCCGACCATATTCGCACCATTGCTTTTTCAATTACAGACGGTCAACTACCATCGAATATAAAAGCCGGATATGTGATTCGTCGTATTTTGCGGCGCGCCGTTCGTTACGGATATACTTTCTTGGGGCAAAAGAAAGCTTTTCTCTACAAACTGCTTCCGGCGCTGATCGATTCGATGGGAGACGCTTATCCTGAATTAATCGCCCAAAAAGAATTGATAGAAAAAGTAATCCAAGAAGAAGAAGATTCTTTCTTGAGGACACTCGAAACCGGCATTAAATTGTTGGATAAAAAAATACAGGAAACTCAATCGCTTCATAAAAACATTATCGACGGAACGGATGCTTTTATCCTCTACGACACGTATGGATTTCCTTTGGATTTGACGGAATTGATTCTGAAAGAACAAGGCATGAAAGTAGATAAAGCGACTTTCGATTCGGAAATGGAGAAACAAAAAGAGCGGGCGAGAAATGCAGCTGCGATTGAAACGGACGATTGGATTTTCGTAAAAGAAGGAGAGCCTGAATTTGTCGGATACGACAAAACTTCTGCCGAAGCGCAAGTTCTCCGCTATCGTAAGGTAAAACAAAAAAACACAGAATATTATCAACTTGTTTTAGATAAAACGCCTTTCTATGCCGAAATGGGAGGTCAAATAGGAGACAATGGTCAATTAGTTGATATAAAGGGGAAAAGTATTGCTGTTTTTGATACGCGGCGGGAGAATAATTTAGCTGTTCATTTGGTAAATCAATTGCCGGAAAATATTCATGGAATTTTCACGGCTGAAGTAGACGTCAAAAAAAGACGCGCCGTCGAATGTAATCATACGGCAACTCACCTGCTACATGACGCTTTGCGAGAAGTTTTAGGCGTCCATGTAGAGCAAAAAGGATCTTTTGTTTCTTCCGATTTCCTGCGGTTCGACTTCTCCCATTTTCAAAAAGTAACGGATCAACAAATTCGTGAAGTGGAAAAAATAGTAACGGCTAAGATACGAGAGGATATCGTTTTGGACGAACGGCGTCATGTTCCCATTGCAGAAGCCAAAAAATTAGGAGCAATGGCCTTGTTTGGAGAAAAATACGGCGAGGATGTCCGTATAGTAAAATTCGGTTCATCAATAGAATTGTGTGGAGGAACACATATTTCGTCAACCGGACACATCGGAAGTTTCCGAATTACCGGCGAATCTTCCATTGCTGCCGGAATCCGTCGCGTCGAAGCAATTACAGCCGAAACAGTAGAAAATTTCTTTTATGCACAGCAAGATGTTATTCAAAATATTAAAACGATGTTTAATAACACTCCGGATTTGCTTCATGCACTTCGGAAATTTTTCGATGAGAATGAAGAACTGAAAAAACAAATCGAAAGGTATGTAAAAGAAAAAATGGTTTCTCTTAAAAAACAAGTGATAGAGGCTCATCAACAAATCAACGGCATTCATCTTTTCGTATTAAGAGGTTTCTTTCCAGCCGAAATCGTAAAAGATATCGCTTTCCAGATAAAAGGCGAATTTCCGGAAAAGACCTGCTTTGTTGCAGCGACGTCTTCCGAAAACAAACCTTTACTTACTCTGATGATAAGCGACGACTTAATTCAACACGGATTCCACGCCGGACAAATTGTGCGCGAAGCAGCGAAGCACATCAAAGGCGGCGGCGGCGGACAAGCTCACTTCGCTACAGCCGGCGGAAAAGAGACCAATGGTTTAGCCTCTGCTTTAGACGAAATAATTGATAAAATTAAAAATTAAGGGGCATGGTTTAAATCGGTTGAATTTATGCAGTGCTCATAAATTTAGCGGAAATGTTTATTGTGGAACGGGAGGCTCTAAAAGTTTTATGACCATTCATAGCCTTTTATCTTCAATTATACGCACAAAGGTAGATCTAATTATTTATTTGACAATATCAATGATCAAATAAATTCAGTTGGATAACTTAATTTTGGGTTCTTTTTAGGGTTTTTCTTTTTGTTCAGGAACGGAAAACAGTAACTATTCAGCTATGCATTGACTTTTCTTTTTTCTGAATACCAATAAGATAGCTTTTTCTCATTCTTTTTTGTATTCTATTGATAAAATCACAATTAATTAATAATCAAAATATTGATATTTATTGGCTTTTTGAAAATTGATTTTTAATTGAAGACAATAAACTGTTAATCAAAAACTTATTAAGCTGAATAGTTACAAAATTATCAAAGTGCCGCCGCAATTTTCCGTACATGGTTCAGTTTTTCCAAAAAGGGCTTGTTCCGCTTTGCGGTTTGCATATCGTAGTCCGATTGCAAGCCGGTAAGAATGTGTGCCGGAATACCCAATGCGGCTTCAAACAAAAGTGCATATTGCGGATTTACGGCACGTTTGCCGTTCACGATGTCATTCACAACGGTATATGACACCCTCATTTCGGCGGCAAGTTTCTTTTGTGAAATGCCACGACATTCGATTTCATCTTTAAGCAATTCTCCGGGGTGCGTTGGCTCGTAGGGATCAATGTTGTTTGCAATCATTTTCGGATTGATTCCTTTTATTTCAATCATAGCGCAATTATTTATAATGGTTTGACAATTCAAGGATATTGCACACAGTGATAAGGGTTTCGACTGATTTGTTTACGGTAAATTCAATTCGGTATTGGTCATTCACGCGAATAGACGAGATACCTGACTTGTCGCCTTTCAGAACTTCATACCGCAAAGATGGCAACAGAACAATTCTTCAATTTTATCCACCCGTTTAAGATAGTCGACACCTTTCTTGTATCTCTTCACGATGTCAGACTGGAAGCGGTGCTTCTTGTCTCCGCATTTGCCCGTTTCGTACAGTTCTTGCAAATAATCCTTATCGAAAGTTACTACCATAGTATGTCCTTGTTTACGCCGCAAATCTACACATTTAACCCCTCTCTTTTTTGTTCATACGTCGATATTGCCATAGTGCCGAGAGACACAAAAAAGCACTCGAAAAGTCCAGAAATGGGTTTCTTTTTGGGCACTTTACTTTTAACGCATTGATAATCAATGTTTATCGTGGAGCTGGAGGGACTCGAACCCTCGTCCAAACGAGGAATTAATTTGCTTTCTACATGCTTATCCTTATTTTATTTTTCGACTCAGTACAAGACTAAGGCCACCAATATTGAGCTTATTCTCTTTATTTCATCTAAAATCCGAGACTTATTTCAGACTATCTCCGATATTATTGCACCACCGAGTCGGATTGCTTCGAAGCCACAGCTTCCGGGTGATGTCTCGTTCCAACTCCTTGAGAAGGAATAAAGCTTAAAATCTACTATACTTCGATCAAGCAGCGAGAGCGTAATTATTTTCGCCAGTTAATTTTTTATCATTCGAGATTAAAGTGCCGAACAACGACGCACTGCATGCTTACAAACCACTTCTACCCGCTGTCAAAACCGGTCAACCCCATGATTTGAAGCCACAAAAGTACAAAAAGTTATCGTAACTTCCAAAAAAAAATGTAAATTTGCACATAAAATTCGTATCGTAAATTGAAAGCGAAAAAATTAATTGTATTATTAGGTCCTACCGGAGTGGGAAAAACGGAATTAAGTATTCAATTAGCTCAAAATTTGAGATCGCCTGTTCTTTCGGCAGATTCCCGCCAATTATACAAAGATTTGGCAATTGGAACAGCGGCGCCTACTCATGAAGATTTGAAACGGGCTAAACATTATTTTGTCAGAAATCTTCAGTTGACGGATTACTATAGCGCAAGCCAATTTGAAGAAGACGTTATTCATTTACTTGCCGAACTTCATACAACACACGATACTGTTTTGATGTGTGGCGGTTCTATGATGTACATTGATGCGGTATGTAAAGGAATTGATGAAATTCCAACCATTGACGAAACTTTACGTGCGGATATTTCGACTTTATTCAAAGAAGAGGGCTTAGAACCGATACGTCAACAATTGAAAATTTTCGATCCTGTTTTTTATAATCAAGTGGATCTTCAGAATCACAAACGAGTTATTCACGCGTTGGAAATTTGCCTGATGACGGGAAAACCCTATTCTTCGCTTCGTAAAAATCAAATGAAAGAGCGGCCTTTCCAAATAATCAAAATAGGGTTAACCCGCGATAGAAATGAATTGTACAATCGTATCAATTGCAGGGTAGATAAAATGATTGAACAGGGTTTATTGGAGGAAGCCCGCAATCTATATCCTTACCGTCATCTTAATGCTCTCAACACTGTCGGTTACAAAGAACTTTTTGCTTTCTTTGATGGAAAATATACATTCGATTTCGCTGTTGAAAAAATCAAACAAAATAGTCGGATCTATTCCCGTAAACAAATGACATGGTTCAAACGAGACAATGAAATTGCTTGGTTTCATCCCTGCGACTCAGAACTCATTCTTAAATATTGTTTAGGGATGCGAAATAAATAATTTGTGATGGTTTACAGGTGACACGAAAGCGCGAAGGCGCGAAAGCACGAAAGGACGAAAGCGTAAAGCGTGCCCCATTAGAACACAGATAAGCATGGAAGTAATTATTTAAAATCCGTGTTCTAATGGGCAGTTAACTCCTTTCGTGCCTTCGTGCTTTCGTGCTTTCGCGCCTTATCTTATAAATTATAATTTTTTCATCGCTTATTTTTTTATTACCCCTTTAATAAATGATTCATTTTGAGTTTCTACTTTGAAAAAATAAATTCCCTGTTTACAGGCCGACAGATTTATTTCCTCAATTGTATTCTCTTTGTTAGCATAAATTTGTTCTATCAATTGACCGGTCGGGTTGTAAATGCTGATTTTCACCAAATTATTTCCGGATACAAATACTTTATCGGACGCCGGATTTGGATAGATTGCAACCTGATCTGCCTGAACATCGTTAACCGAAGAAATAACCACAGGGATACATTTCACACCGGTCTCACAAGATGTATAAATCGGTCGAACACAATAAGTATAGTTTCCACCGGTTTGAACATTCGTATCCGTATAAGATGTTTCTTTTACAGTAGCCAAAAATACGTCGTTTCGGTAAACATTGAAAGGCGGATATCCCCACACACTTCGAACGGTTATCTCATCCAGTTTCAATGCATAATGATCATAAGATTCATAATGTCTGAAAGCAATATATACGTCGCCTTTATAGCTGCTTAAATCAATTTTTCTCAAATTCCAGTTCACATCATCGGCTGTTAATGTTTCTTCGAATAAAAGCGTAAAATCATCGTAATCCGTTCCGGTAGTAGATATAAATACGCCGTAGTGTTCTGCGGGATCAATCGCATAAGAAGAAATATAATATTCCAATGTTTCTGTTCCATACAAATGAATGGAAGGCGTTATTAACCAATTGTTAGGATTTACGGGAAATTGTATGATTCCAAAATCGGCAAATGACTGAGAATAAACATGAGAACCGATTTGGCCGTTTCCTTCCTGATGATCCCAAGTTGC
This sequence comes from Dysgonamonadaceae bacterium, assembly GCA_031259075.1. Taxonomy (GTDB): domain Bacteria; phylum Bacteroidota; class Bacteroidia; order Bacteroidales; family Azobacteroidaceae; genus Azobacteroides. Next base: position 15,975 of record JAIRLY010000293.1, read on the forward strand.
GTAATCGTCGTCGTCGGTAAGATTAAGCCAATCGGACGGTATTCCATTCTCAAAACCTTCTTGAAACAAAACTTCCGTAAATTCCGCATCACCGGTAAAATTCCAAGTCAGATCAATTCCGTTATTCACAACATTTCCGTTCAAATTAGCGATTGTATCACAATATTCTATTCTTACCTGATTAGAAATGCGCAATTCGGAAAAAGTACAATCTTTTCCATCATAATTAACGGCAATACCATATCTATAGGGACCGGCGGAGAGATTTTCATCCAAATAAGCAGTATTATCCGTGTTCCCAATCTTAACGTCATTTCTATAAACCGAATAATCTTTTAGTTGTGCGGCTTGAGGCGCATCCCAACTTATCCGGATAGCATCCGAAGTGGAGTGTTCGGCGCTAACGTTCGTCACCGGATCACATTGTTTGATCACATTCACATCCACACATAAAGGTTCGGATTCCGTACAACCGGATTTATTATACAATACGACGACACAATATTCATATTGTCCGATCGGCAAATTTTCTGAAAATATTGTTTCTTGCTGATTATCAACAATTACAGTATCATCTCTTTTTATTCTGTATCCCACAATATCATCCGCAACCGGCGCTTTCCATGACAAACAAACACTTTCTTCCAAAGGTTGCTCTACAACTATATCGATCGCCGGAGTACACAACACGGAATTGTATATATTTATATCATCTATATAAATATTTGCGCCATACATACTTATACCTTCCAGAACAATCCGTGCATTATCCATTGAAGTCGTATTCAGAGGCACGCGATATTCATGCCAACCGCTTGTTTCCACTTTTGGCTCCAGTTCGATGCTTCGATGTACGGTAAGCAGCGGTTCTAAAGAACTGATATCTCCCGTTTCACTCAAATACACATTTACACGATCTTTCATTTCGGAAGTCCAATCCACTTCATTGTCGCGATGAAGCCAAAAAGAAAGAATATAACTATCGCCGGGCGTTGTAAACAGCGGCGAAATAAATGAAGCCGAACTGCCAATCGAATAACGATAACAATGATACCTCATCATATTACTCCCTGTATGAGGGAAACAAGTAGGATATATTCCTTCTTTTACCCGGTCCCAAAGCGCATCGTTATTACTTCCTGTATTTTCCCAACACCAGGCGGGAAATCGTTCCGATTCAAATCCTTCGACAACAGGCGTGTTCCATAGATTGTCGCATGGACTTGCAGGCATATCAAAGGATATCGACGCTGTTTTTTCCGATTCACAGAAATTATCATATATCGCCGAAATTTCATAGGAATATACTCCGGATTCCGACACAAGATCCATGAAACGGGTTTCTTCAATCAATCCGTTCGTATTCACTAATGCATTGTTTCGATAAACATTAAATCCGACGACATTCTCATCGCCCGGATACATTTTGACAATGCCGCTAATACACCAATTATAGATGGCATCCGGGTTTAATTGAAACAGGGTAGTCCAATTACCTTTATAATAAATCAAATTGCTGTAACCGTCTTGAGCAACAGGTCCTTCATCGAAAGTCGCAGGATAATATGCCGCAGCATTTTCAAATGATATGCCGATCCACATTTCTTGAGCAACATCAATCGGAACAGGGGAATCCAGTTGAACCTGATTCCAGATTGAGCCGACGTTTAAGTCATTGGCGCTTACCGTTTGCCGATATATTTCCGTTCCCGGATTTAGCTCACTTCCTCCTTTCCATATTTTTAAAACATAATCAATAGATGCCGCACGGGGTACAAAAGAGATTTTTGTCAACGACATTCCATCATATTTCAACAAATCATCCGGAGCAAAGCGCGTAGCTATCGTGAAATTATCGACTCCACCGGTAGAGCCGTAAATAGCGTCGTCGACATACGAAAGTTTTTGTTCAGTCAGGTCATCCCATTTCAAATCAATATTATACCATTCTTCTGCTTTTATTTTTCCGGTCGGATTTTCGGGTTTCCAGACATGATTGCACAAACCGGATACCACAATGGCCGGCGCATAAATCAATTCGGACTTTCCACAGTCGTTTGAATAGATTGCTTCGATGGAATAAACATATTCTCCGTTTTCCAAGTTCATATCGTGATACGCGAGAACATTCAAGTTGCCGGCCAAAAGTATTCCGTTTCGATACAGATTAAAACCCAGAAAAAACGAACTGTCGCCTTGAGGCATATTCCATGAAACTGAAATATTATTGTAAGAAGACGTTTTTTCATATAAGGAAGTTTTAAAATTTTCAGGCGGCATACAAACATTTTTAATCGAAATGTTGTCTATAAAAATAGCGCCACCCCATTCACTGCCACTATTTTCCGCTTCGATAGTCACATAAGCAGATTGCATACCGGCGCAGGGCAACAAAACTCGGTATTCGTACCAACCTTTACCGACTACAACCGGATCAAATTCGATAGATCTGTGTATTGTTGCCACCGGCGATAATCCGGTAATATCGCCGGTTTCACTTAAATAAATATTTATCCTTTCGTTTAGTCCGGGATAATAAGTATCCCGATAAAACCAGAAAAATAATCCTTGATTTTCGCCGTTGGTTAAAAAAGCCGGCGTTGTCAAATCCACTTTTTTTTCGGGAACAATTTCGCAATCATATCGCAACATATATTTTCCATCTTGCGGAGCGACATTATAAGGAGAAGGGGCACTGAGGGCTTCAACTCGTTCCCAACCATTATTTGACCAACAAGCAGGCGGGAAAACATCTTCAAAACTTTCTTGTAGATTTGGAACGGGATCGCACGCCATAGATACCCGGAATTCATTCGATTCATCAACACCTGTTTTTCCATCATGTGCATTTAAGTAATGCCCTAACACAAAAAACATAATAATAAATGTAAAAACAAAACATTTCATAATAATAAAGTTTAAAATTACTTTTACAAAAGTAAAATATCATTTATTAATTTCTTTAAAAAATATTAATCGCGAAAAATCTACTTTGGAAATTAAAGTATAAATATCAATTTAACTTACTCGTTATTAATTATATAAATTGAATATCAAAGAATGGTATTTATCATATTTGTATACCTTATTTCTACCTGAAAATTTAGGAAAAAATGACTGAAATTTAAGCCGATTGAATAAAATCATCCAAGTTTTCATTATCCGAAAGGCAGAATTTTTTTCGTAACCGGTACCGGTTGGTTTTTACCGAATCGGGAAAGATATTCAACATTTGCGCAATTTGCTTCATCGACATTCCAATGCGAATATAAGCGCACAATTTTAAATCATTCTTAGTTAAGTCGGGATATTTTATCAATAATTTTTCAAAAAAACGAGGATGAACTTTTTCAAAGTGAAGGATAAAATCGTCCCATTCTTTATCTGTATGCTGGTTGTTTTTGACCATCGTTTTTATTTTTCGAAAAATTTCGTCGGCTTTTTCTTTGTTGCCGGCATATTGCGCCGCTATATCTAATATTTGTTGCAAAAGATGATTTTTATTTAAAAGAAGTAAGGAATAAGAATTGATTTCCCTGAATTGGTCTTCTAATTTTTCATTTTGTAATTTACGAAGTTCGTTTTGATACTGCAACCGTACCGAAAGATCTTTGTTTTCAATCTCTTTTAATAATGTTTTTTGCTGAGCGTTTCGTTTTTTCTGGTATAAAAAGATCAATAAATAAACGATGGTAACAATAATCGCTATCGCTGAAATAACGGTAATGACATATTGCTTATTTCTTAACGACAATTCATTCTTCGCTATTTTCAATTTGTTTTCAGACGATTCCATTAATACCGATACATACGATTGATAAACTTCCGTCATTTTGGAATGATTGATCAAGCGGTCTTTCAACATTTCATATTCTCTCAAATAATAATAAGCACTGTCGATTTCATTTTGCTCGTCAAATAAAGTCGAAAAACTATGCAGCACATACGTCAACTGCTCCAAATTATTGTTTTTACGCGCTAATTCCTTTGCTTTCAACAGGTATTGAAATGATTTTTTATAATTTTTAATTGAATAATAATAGTTTCCTAAATTTTGATAAATGGCCGTTTTGAATTTATCATTGTCGATCGTATGAACCAATTCCATAGAAGTATGAAAACATTGAAACGCTTTGTCAATTTCTTGATTCACAGAATAACACGCTCCCAAATTTAAATGAAAAGTGATAAGAGAAGTTGTATCTTGCTTTGCCTCCAAAACCGGAATCATTCGTTCAAATAATTGAATAGCCTGTTGAATTTCACCTCGAAGAAATAAAATACGATACTTATTATTGCATAATTGATCATATTCAATCTGTTCCGAAGAAACATATTCGGCAGCACGCTCATAATACGATTCGGCTTCGTTATAGTTTTGAATATACGAATAAAGCGTTCCCATGAGATTAAAAATTTTAAATAACAATTTTTTATCGTCGATTATTTCAATTCTCTCGATCATTTTTACGGCATATTGAAATGCTTCCGAGTAATTTCCTTCCGAAATATTTGCTAATGCGTTAGAGTAAAGTAATATGGTGTACAAAAGTGAGTGTTTTTCGTACAATGCAAGCAAAGAATCGATCCGCATGGTAAGCGTTTTATCATATTCTCCCTGTGCATATATTACGGAAGTTTCGTACAAAATCGCTTTGGCTCGAATAAGCGGAACATCGGGATATTCATCGGCTATTTGATACAATTCTTCGACCCATTGATGAGACTTCGCTTTTTGCAAAAAATAATGTTTATCAATCAGTTGAGCGATCGAATCGACCTTTGTTTCCGCAGTAAAAATTGACGCTCTTACAGATAAAGAAATACCGAATAAACCATTAAAAAAAATAGCAAGATAAAATATTTTCATTTAAATTCCATATTTTCGTTAAACCTTGCAAATTTAGTCATTTTTTTTACCACAGGACTTGATAACCATGTGCTGAATATTTTGTAGTTGCGATTCTGTAATTTTTTTATTTTTTATTTCAAAAAATCTCACTATTTCTGTGCGGTTTTGCTGTAAAAATGTACATGAAATTTTCGATATTACACACAGACCGATAAAAATGTCCGGTAAAATTTATAGGGGAAAGACAATACTTTTTTTTTGAATAACTGTTATAAGTTATTTATTTTTCATTCCTAAATTGTATAAATTCATAAAAAAGCATTTATTTAAGACGTTTATTTATAGAATAGTTGAGATTGGTTTAATATAACAATACGAAGAAATGATGCAAAGATTGCAGTAGTATTAGGAAACAAAATACATTGAGAAAAATTCATTTGAAATACAAAAAGAAATCTTTCTCTAAGGATATCTTTTTTCCCGTGTTTTCCCAAAAGCCTGCAATGAAAAATATTCCCCAATATCTGTTAGAAATCAAGAAATCAATTGAATAAAATTAATTAATTTGTACAAAATTCCATGTTTTTGTATAAAATTATATTGTTAATAATATTTCTATATACTAAATTTGCAAAATAAATTCTTTGTTAACTGAGATGAAATCACTATCAATCGTTTTTGCATTTTTTCTCTTTTCCTGTTCAAAAACAGAGTCATTAAAAAAGGCTTTGGAACAGGCAGAAGATAATCGGCATGGACTGCAAAAAGTTTTGGAATACTATAAACAAGAACCTTTGAAGTTAAAAGTCGCTGAATTTCTTATATCTTATATGGGTTACAATAAGTTCTCCTACAAAGGAGAAATAATTACCCATTACGATACTTTGTTTTCCGTTCATGATTCGTTTAAATATAGAGCAGGTGTAATTGTCGGCGATCCGACGATTATTCGACAAACATGGGAGGCTGTGATTAAAAGCTATGGTAGGATTAATCTTTCCTCACTCCAAAAAGTATACGATTGCCGAAATATAAAATGATCAGGAATGCCGCTTTTGACGCATGGGAAAAATCACTTTTGTACAATCCGGAAGACTTCGGTTTGTTTTGCAAATATATTTTACCTTATTCAACTTGAGTTGGTTGAAGAATGCCGGCAACTTTATTATAAAGAGTTTCAATCCATATTGGACACTATTACTTCCGTCAAAGGACTCGTACAAGCCTTTCATCAGGAAGCGATAAATATAAATAATGCAAGATATCATGGTTATGAAAATTTCACGGGGCATAGAAGACCGTCCATTTACTTACGAAAACGGGAAACAGGTGTTTTGGTAAATTAATAATAATGGGAACTTATTTTCATGGCATGTGTATATTGTCTAATTACAATATATACAAACAATATTCTATCTGCA
>JAIRLY010000416.1 GCA_031259075.1 Dysgonamonadaceae bacterium
GTTGCAACCGGAGAGAAGGCAGCAAAAGGTTGGGGAATTTATGGATAATCTTTTAAATAAAAGCAGAGACAATAAATCTCAGCAACAATGTGCAATATACACTGATGGGCATGACGACGAAAATAGTTATGCAACGCCTCCTATGTACGTAGGCATTGGATATATCCTCGTTTATATCCTTGTGACAATTTTTTGGGACGATATTGGTAATACCAGCAAATACTTCACATGTTTGTTTCTATCTTTTGCATTTATAACAAAGATAATTCCAACAATATGGATAGGCTATGTGGGCGCAAAGAGTAAAAATCGAAACTCAAATTTCTGGGGCATATTTACATTTTTATTTCCGTCTATCTCTTTGATTATTTTTAGCATATTGAGAAATAACAATCCACAAAATCCTAAACTTGATTTACAACACAAAAGGATTTGGAATACTGTTACCGAAATTGTTGCGGTACTCATTGGACTGTCTTTTTTGACTTTTGTGACTTGTGTTTTGGTATTTTTTCTAAAGCGTGGTGTAGATGATAGCTATATTGATGTTTTGCAAGTATTGGGTTTCCTGCTGCCAATCAAAATCGGTATTATATTTTGGGTGTGTAAAATGGCTGAAACTCAAAACCGAGACACTACAGGTTGGGGCTATTTCGCTTTGTTCTGTTCGTCTTTGCCTTTGATTATTTTAGCATTATCGTCAAAAATTCGAGACAACGAGACTTGTAGAAAAAGTTCGCCATACTTGCAAATACCATTTTGGACAGTGATGGTGGTATTAGGAATGGCATTGTCATTTTCGAATTACATGATTATCAGGATTATGCAATATGATGAATATTATGATGATTATGATAATTATGATAATTACAATGTAGGATATGAAAATGGATTATTACTTGTTCGTAAAAATTACAAATATGGGTTTATTGATAAATTTGGGAGAAAAGCAATACCGTTGGTTTATGATTATGCAACATCTTTTGAGCAGGGGATTGCCAGAGTTAGTATAGGAGAACACAAATACAAAAATTATAAGTATCAAGGTGGTAAGTGGAGTTTCATTGATCGGAAAGGGAATGTGATAATTCCGTTTCAATATTATCAATATGTTCATAATTTTTCAGAAGGGCTTGCGGCAGTTAAAAAAGAGGACAGATGGGGTTATATTGATAAAGACGGTAAAGTTATTATTGACTTGCTGTACTATGAGGCATACCGATTTAAAAATGGAATAGCAGAGGTTATGATAGAACCAGCTCATTACAATTGGGGAGAAAAAACTCGCTCCGCTAAATACGCTCTTATTGATAAAACAGGAAAAATAGTAAAAGAGGAATGAATATGAAATACAATCTGTTTATTAAAACATTTTTGAATACGTATAATATCCTTGATGTTAGCGAAGAAGAATTAGAAAAAGTTGTTGATTGTTATAATTTTGGAGAAGAATCAATTTTTATTTCAGGGAAGAAATATTGTCTAAAGGATTTATCTGAAATACAGATATTTACTTTTGAATCTAAAAAATTTTCTTCAATAAAAGAATTTGTCCGTTTCTGTGAAGACTATAACCACTATGAATATAGTGTACTTGGTAAATATCTTTCGACTGACATATTGGAAAGAGTGGGTACAAGAGTTACAGATGATTATATCAAAGATGATTATGGATATCTGAAAGAAGAAGTAGCGGAAGACGGAGATTTATTCGTAGATAAAGAACGAATTGAAGAACTATCTCAAATTGATGAATCCGATTTTGATTATACTAAATTGATTCAATTTCTTAAGGAATTAAACGATGCTTATTCTAATGACAACTATCATTCTATTGTCATGTTAATTAGGACAATAATTGACCACGTTCCTCCAATTTTCGGCAAAAAGAACTTTGCCGATGTTTGTGGTAGTTACGGCACAAGGAGCTTTCAAGAAAGTATGAAACACTTAAACTCAGGTCGAAAAATTGCAGATTCGTATCTACACACGTCTATTCGTAATCAGGAAGCATTGCCAACAAAAATACAAGTAGATTTCAGGCAAGATTTAGATGTGCTTTTACAAGAAATAGTTAGACTAAATAAGTAATTTTATGACAATAATACGAATAAAACAAATTAGAAGCCGCATCGGGTGTCCGCAAAAGCAGAAAAAAACACTTGATGCTTTGGGCTTGAGAAAAATCGGACGGGTTGTTGAGCATGAGGAAAATGGCGCAATTTTGGGAATGGTTGATAAAGTCAAGCATTTGGTTGAAAAAGAACACGAGGAAACAATTCCTGAGATTGTCAGAAGACTGTCAAAATTAGATTTGTCAACAAGACCTAAATACATAATAAAAAATGAACTCGAAAAAGTAACTCATTTACCTTATATGCTAACAACATTTGCGGAAGGAAAAGAGATTGAAAGAGCAGTACCCAATACCGAAGAGGAACCTATATTTGGCGATGCAGACCGCATTTCATATAAACCACAGAAATACAATACAGATTATCAAAGAGCAAGTACCCCTGATAATACGATGTTTTATGGAAGTGTTATTCCTGAAGAAATTTCCGAATATGAAATATCGCATGCAAGGGTGATTGGTGCAGCAGAAACATGTGAATTGATTCGAGACACAAATGCACCTGACGGCGAACAAATTATTACGTTTGGGAAATGGATAGTAAAAGAAGATTTGAACTTAATAACCATAGTTAACCCAATTACAGATTATAAAATTCAATATCTTAAAGAATTGGTTGCAGACTATCGTAAATTTTTAGAAAAATTACATGATAACGTTCGCAATGAATCCCTACTATTTTTTCTTAAATTCATAACGAAAGAATTTTCCAAAAAAGTACAGAAAGGGGAAAATTACAACTATATGATTTCTGCAAGTTTTACAGAAATGATATTATCAAATTTCTATAATTCACAAATTGATGGTGTAATATATCCAAGTGTTCAAGTAGACGAAAATGGACTCTGTGTTGCCATTTGTCCTGAATCTATTATGCATAAGTTAGAATTATCCAAGGTACTTCAATGCAAAGTTATCAGAAAAGGAAAATCTATCTTGATTAATAATGAAAAATATTGCGAATCAATAAATTCTGACGGAACATTTAAACTAATGGATATTCCTGATTCTGAGAAAAACATTATGCCTCCGGCATGACGATAACATATAAACGCGCTCTTTGACATATTGGTTTACACTCTTGTTCAACTGATTTTTCCCAACCAATCAGTGAGGTGCTAATTGGTTGATAAAAAAATTCAACCGAAAGGTTGCATATTAAAAAAAGTGGTATCTTTGTCGCAACAATAATTTTAAAATTTATGAAATCACCTTTTCAATACGGTAAAATAGCAGAAGGAACGACGTTTGTCAATCGCCTGAAAGAAAAGCATATGTTGAAAAACAACCTTGTTTCCGGTATCAATACGATGCTAATTTCGCCTCGCCGTATAGGGAAGTCGTCGCTTGTCAAATTGGCAACTACCGAACTTTTGAATGAGAATAAAGATATAAAAGTCTGCTACATAGACGCTTTTACACTTAACTCGGAAGAAAGTTTTTATCAGACATTTGCGCGTGAAGTCGTGAAATCGACGAGCAGCAAGTGGGAATCGTGGCTTTCGACGGGCAAAAAATATTTGCAGGCTTTTTCGCCGCGCATTTCCATCGGAAACGACCCTATGTACGATTTTTCAATCGGACTTGAAATGTCGGCAATCAAGGAAAACGAAACGGAATTGCTGAATCTGCCCGAAAAAATTGCAAAAGCAAAAAATTTGAAACTGCTCGTCTGCATAGATGAATTTCAGAATTTGGCAAAAATGAAAACTTATCCCGAACTGGAACAAAAAATGCGAAGCGTATGGCAACTTCAACAGAATGTAACTTATTGTTTTTACGGCAGCAAACGCCACATGATGATGGATATTTTCAACTCCTCATCGAAACCTTTTTATCGGTTCGGACAGATTATGTTTCTTTCAAAAATTGCTGAAAAAGAATGGGTTGATTATATTGTAAATGCTTTTGAAAGAACGGGTAAGAGTATTTCGACTGACTTAGCAAAAACGCTTGTCGGCAAGGTGGATTTACATTCGTGGTATGTGCAACAGTTGGCACATTTTGTCTGGAATATGACCGACAGTACAGTTACCGGTGACATTCTTTTGCAGGCGATGGAACAGGTAATCGAGGCAAACCTACCGCTGTATCAGCGAGAATGTGAGGCGCTTTCAGCAACTCAAATCAATCTTCTTTTAGCTGTTGCGAGTGGCGAACAAATGCTAACTTCGGCAGACGTAACGGCAAAATATCGTCTCGGCACTTCGCAAAATGTATCGAAAAACAAAAAAATACTCCAAAATGCCGATTTGCTTGAAAAAACAAAAGCGGGTTTCGATTTTCTTGACCCTGTTTTTAAGCAATGGTTTGTTGCAGAATATGTAAGATAATCAACAGCGAATTTACTTTTTTAGCGCTTAAACCCATCATACAAAAATAGTTACACGCTTTTGTTATTTGATAAATTGAAGATTGAATGATTTTTTTGATTGAAATAATTTAATTTTGCAACAATATGAAACTTCTTGATATTCAAAAAGACGCCATTTCCGCCACCGACGAAGGCTTGGTGCGTGAGCGAAACGAAGACAGTTACGGCTTGTCGGAAACTCCGAACGGCATGTTGTGCGTGGTTTGCGACGGAATGGGCGGACACGCGGGAGGCGAGCAAGCCTCGCGGATTGCCGTCGATTGTATCACGCAGTTTATGAGCCGCGAGCGTTATGCCGACGTGCGCGGGGCAATACGCGACGCCCTTGAATTTGCTAATATGCAGATTCTTGGCGTAGCGGCTGAACACCCCGAACTGCAAGGAATGGGAACGACCGCCTGCATCCTGCTCATTCAGGATGATAAGGCTTGGATTGCCCACGCGGGCGACAGCCGAATCTATCTCTATGTCGCCGCCGAGAAGCGCCTGCACCGGCTCACGAAAGACCATTCCTACGTGCAGGGGCTCGTTGACCAAGGCATTATCTACGAGGAAGAAGCCGAAACGCACCCCGATAAAAACCGCATAGTCAAGGCTTTGGGTATCCGCGAAACGCTTAATCCCGAAATTGCGGAAAACCCCATCTTGCCTGCGCGAGGCGATATTTTCCTCGTGTGTAGCGACGGACTTTCGGGTATGGTTTCCGACAAAGAAATTGAGAAAATCCTTGCCGACAAAACCGATTTGAAAGCGAAAGAAATGGCGCTTATGGAGGCGGCAAAAGCAGGTGGCGGCACGGACAATATCACGTTTCAGTTGGCGCGAATCAGCCACAGTCCGCACCGAAAGAGCATTTTTGAAAGCAAGAACGCAGTTAAAATCTCAAAGAAAAAATCATTTTTTTCGATTTACAGAAATTTGCTTGGACTTGCCGCTATTGTTGC
>JAIRLY010000101.1 GCA_031259075.1 Dysgonamonadaceae bacterium
ACAGAGAAATCAAGGCAAAATCTCAGGAGATTTTTGAATCCCTTGGTCTTGATATGACAACGGCGATTAATATTTTTCTGCGCCAGACCGTGCGGTTCAACAACTTGCCTTTCGTCTTGAGAACTCAGCAAAAAGACGGCGATAATCGCGCCGCTCGCCGCCCGCTCCAATATGACAGTCTTAAAGGCAAAGTTTGGATGTCTGACGATTTTGATGCCCCCTTGAAGATTTCAAGGAGTATATGTGATGCGTTTTCTGCTTGATACTCATGCCGCTATACGATGTGAGTGTCATTTGGTAAGGGAAGGCGGAGATAAAAAGAATAGGAGAGAGGATATGAAATACAGAATTACTCCACACTTGATAGAACTTACATACGAGGCTTCTTTAAAATCTTTTTGGCGAAAGAACGCATTAAAAAAATTCCTTCGTGGTTGTAATATCTCTGAATATTATCTTAACACATGGAACGAAGAAGAAACAAAACGGAATTTCCTTGACAGATTATTTATGGAATTTCAAAAATCTGATAAAGGGAAAAGGCCTGTATTTGATATTGCCGTTGCTTTGTCTGAGCAAGAGACCTTCCCAGATTTAAAAAACTGGGAAGACTCGGAAGAAAAAATTCGCGAAGCCAGGATCGCTGTTTCTGAATTAAGAAAATTCTTGACAATGCAAACAAAGGAAATAGAAAACGAAGAAACAAAGGAAAAAAGGCGAAAAGAAGCCGCTTTTGAAAGGACAAAAATCCAACGTGAGATAACTGATAAACAAAAATTAAAAGAAGAAATTGAAAAATTATCGCTGAAAATTGGCACACAGGAAGCTGGCTATAAATTTCAGAAATGGTTCTATTCCCTTCTTGATTTTTGTGAAATTGACAATAAAAGACCGTATGTACAAAATGGAAGACAAATAGACGGAGCACTAACATTAGAAGGAACGACCTTTCTCATTGAATTAAAATTTACATCATCGCAAAGTGATGCAACGGATGTTGATTCTATGAAAGGGAAAATTGATAAAATGGCAGATAATACAATGGGTATAGTTGTTTCGATGTCCGGCTATAGCTCCGTTGCTATAAAGCAAGCGTCAGGACCGAAAACGCCATTATTATTATTGGATGCAAGCCATTTGTTCCTATATTTGACCGGTGGAATGGAATTTGGAGACATTATTGCAAGAGTGAAACGTCATGCATCTCAAACGGGTGAATCTTATTTATCCGTATCAGATTTTTCAAAATGAAAAGGGATGAAAATAAATAACAGAAAGCTTGATTGAGGTATAAATGGCATGAATGAGCAGGACATCACCGGATTAAAGAACACCGTTGCGTCATTGGAGCGGGCGCTGAATATCGTATTGAAAAAAGAACGGGACAAGACGACCGAACCTGCCGAGATAGAGCTTCTTCATGCCGGACTGATCCAAAATTTTAAATTCACTTATGAAATCGGCTGGAAACAGATGAAAAAATGGCTCGAATTTAATATAGGACGGGAAAGTGTGGCGGGCATTGCCCGCAATGAGTTATTCCGGCTCGCGGCGGGAAATCTGCTTATTGCGGATGTAGAAAAATGGATGGATTTTCACAAGGCGCGGAATAGCACGGCCCATGAATACAGTGGTATGATTGCTGAAAACGTCTATGAAAAAGCGAAGGAGTTTCTTCCCCACGCAAAAGATCTGCTGACACGATTGGAGGCTCGTACATGATCTGTGTTTCAGAACACGAGCGCGCAATCATACTGGACATCCTCAAAGAATACGCCCCGGACTGTGAGGCACGGGCCTTCGGTTCCCGCTATAAATGGACATCGAGCGACTCTTCCGACCTTGACCTTGCCCTGATAGGTAAAACTAACATGGGGCTTTCCCGCCTAGGCCGTATTCGTGATGCCTTTGAAGAATCGGAACTGCCATTCCGTGTTGACGTATTGGACTGGTGCTGCCTCTCAAAAGAATTTCAGACAATCATTAATAGCGGATACGAAGTGATTTATACGCCGGACAAAGAAAAGAAAGAGCAATGGCGGAAAGTCCGGCTGGGGGAAGTGGCAGAAATTGTTGGCGGTTTCGCGTTTAAAGGTCAGGATTTTTCAGAAACAAATGGAGATATACGTGTGGTAAAAATTACAGACATTACACCACCAACAGTAGACTATCAAAATACACTTTTTATTGATTCTTCAAAATATGATAAATACAGACTTGAAAGATATCACATCACGAACAAAGATTTCGTTGTTGCAATGACGGGTTCAACGATAGGAAAAATAGGACGCTTACAAGGTAATTACAATGCATATATTAATCAGCGGGTTGCAAAAATAAAGGTCATTGACGGAATAGATAGAGATTTTGTTTATTATGCAATATCTGTACGTGATTTCCAAGGATATATAAATAATCACATTGACAGCAATAGTGTGCAGGCAAATATAAGTACTGCAACCATTGGAAACTTTTCTTTTTCTCTTCCTCCACTCCCCACCCAGCGGGCAATCGCCGCGACCCTCTCCTGTCTTGACGACAAAATTGAACTGAACAACCGGATAAACACCAACCTTGAAGCGCAGGCGCAGGCTATTTTCAAAAGCTGGTTCGTGGACTTCGAGTCGTTTAAGGGCAGCGAATTTGTTGACAGCGAATTGGGGAGGATACCCAAGGGGTGGAGAGTGGGTTCACTAAAAGATGTCGCAACTGTTACAATGGGACAATCACCAAAAGGAAGTAGCTATAACGAATCTGGACAAGGTATGGTATTCTATCAAGG
>JAIRLY010000118.1 GCA_031259075.1 Dysgonamonadaceae bacterium
ACCGGCCAATAACTGAGGAAAAAACGAAACAAACAAGGCATAAATAAATATATTTCGCTCCGCTTTTATCTTTTCTTTATATACATCAATAATGTAAGCGCTTGCTTGAAAAGTATAAAAAGAAATTCCGACAGGCAGTAAAAGCTTTAAAAAAGGAATTTTAAATGAAATATGCAGATAGGATAACAAATCATTGACCGTACCGGAAATAAAACCGGAGTATTTAAAGATAAAAAGAATGCCTAATACAACCGCCAAACACGTAATAAAAATGATTTTTCTTTTCTTTTTCTTTTCTTTCTTTTCTAAAAAAATACCGCATAGCCAACTTACAAGTGTAATAAAAAGCAGAAGAAGAGCATACACCGGCTCCCAGTTCATGTAAAAAACATAACCGGTAATCAGTAAAAAAACAGAACGGTATTTATGCGGAAGAAGCCAATAAATCAAACAAACTGTCGGAAAAAATACCAGATATAAAAACGAATTGAAAAGCATAATCTTTTAAGAAATTATTTCCTGATCTTCTTTATAATTATGTCTCATTATATAAGAGTTTCCTGCAAAAAGATATAAAACTTCCACGATATGTAATGTACCTAACGATGTTGATTTATAATTTAAAACGAATATATAAGCAAATAAAAACAAAAAACAAAAATAATCTATCCGGCTATCCGGATCTTTATTTTTTCTGGCTATGGATAAAGGACGATTAAAATATAAACACTGATAAATAAGTAAACAAATAAAAAAAGGAATACCGCCGAATATAAGATCGTTCATATAACCGGCGTCACTAAATCCATATCGGCTCTCATCGGCAACAACGCCCTCTCCTACCAACCAGGTGCGCATAGCCAAAGGATAATAATGAAGCCTTAATACATCTGATGAAGCTGTACTCGCTCTGCCTTCGTCCACATAATTGTAGTATGCTTCAAAAGCAAAAGGAAACACTTCCTCTGTAAGCGAGTTCCGAGTATTAGAAGGAAGTATGAAATAAAAAACGCCAACCAACAGAATAGCGGCAAGCGCTATCTTCCAACTGTTTTTTAAAATGGTGCTAATTTGCCCCAATCGAAAAAGAAAATAGAAGAAAAGCCCTATAAAAAATCCCACAAAACCGGTTCGTCCGGAAAGGGTGATACCGGCAATTAACAAAAAGCAAACGATATAACTTTTTAATCCTGTAATGTACTTCTGACCATCTTTTAATTGTAATCTGAAAAACAGAATACTTGCTACGCCATACGCAGCAGGCAGTTCAAAGAAAATGCTGCCGCATAAGGCATATAATCTAAAACGATCTAAATTGTTAGACGGATCATCAACCTTTGCTTGTATATTAACGGGTTGCATTTCAAAAAGAAAATCGCCTACTTCCGGAACCAAATAGCCGGTAATATGAATTAATCCTTGTAATGCAAAAGCATAACAAACAAGACATGAAACTTCTTCAAAAGCTTTCGCTTCATCTTTTATCAAGACCGGAAGAACATAAATAAGCGTAAATAACATTTGGAACATGACCAAAAATCGTCTTAATAAAAGAGTGGAAAATTCGCCGTGAGCGACAGTAATAAATAAAGCAACAAAGCTCATGAGCAATGTGGCTATCAGTATGATCGCATTATAGCGCAAAAAAAACAGCGTAAACGGAATTGATTTTCGAACAAAAAGATACTGCGCTGTTGTTAACAACATAACCAGAAAGACGCTATTATAAAGTATCGGTATTCTGAAATTAAATATGATTAAAAACAATATGATTACTTTCCAAATTATTTGCATGGCTTATCAGTTTTTAGAGGATGTGATACCTTCCGTACTTTCTTTCATAAATAATATCTTTACAGTTTGCAACATGATGAGTAAATCGTTGAAAATAGAATATTTATTGATATAAATCAAATCATATCGTAATTTATTCTCTACGCTCGTGTTGTATTTACCTTCCACTTGTGCTAAACCGGTTAATCCGGCTTTTACGTTAAACCGGTACGAATATTCGGGTATTGTTTTTTCAAATTGTTCTACAAAAAAAGGACGTTCCGGACGAGGCCCTACAAGGCTCATATCTCCTTTTAATATATTGATCAATTGTGGAATTTCATCTAACCGGACGGTTCGAATAAAGCGCCCTATCCATGTAATGCGGGAGTCTTTTTCGTCTGCTAAAACCGGACCCGACTGTTTTTCCGCATCCGGAATCATCGTTCGGAACTTATAGATATTAAATTTTTTATATCCTCGCGTAAATCGCTCCTGAATATAAAATACAGGACCTCCGTCCAATTTGATTAAAAAAGCGATAATTAAACCGATCGGCAATGCGATAATTGAAGCGATCAATCCGAACAGCAAATCAGTCGCACGCTTTACCAAACGCTCTTCCGGAGAAAGTTCCATGCCGGCTGTTCGAAAGGTCGGAATATCGTCTGTTTTGTAAAAAGAAGAAGACATCATATTCAAATCAAAATATTCCGGAACAAAGCAAACATTTTTTTTATTTTTAATACAAATAAAAAAAATACGTTCTCTCATTTTTTGTGAAATACCGGAACTGAGAAACACTTCATCTGCCGATTTTATTTTTGACGATAACTGGGGATCATTTTCGGTACACTGATGTTCTATCTGATAGAAGTGGGAATACTTACATGTGATCACATCTGTCAGTTTATTATACAAATCGCCTATTATAGTAATTTTTTTTATACCTCGTAACCGGTGAGAAATAAACCAGAGTGAAAGACGCCACAGCGCTAAAAAGATAAAATAAAAAAGAGCGCTGAGAAAAATAACACTCCGCGGAAAAGCCAATGCGACTTCCCGAACAAGAAAACAAATCCCCATAATACCGATCCACAGCGACAAAGAAATAAGAAAGATACTGTAGACTACTTCAAAAAAACTCATCCGGCTTATGTTGTATAGCCCAAATGCATACATCAAAATAAGATAAAAGACCCCTATGGACGGAGCTATGATTTTGAATGCTTGAAAATTTCTATGAAAATCTTCCAGCATATCAATATATGCCAAGAAATAAAATGTAAATATTACACTTCCATAGATAATAAATAAATCAATAATAAGATATAATAACCTTTTCATAGTTTTTTACACGAATAAAAAAACGCTCGTCATTTTCAAAATCGCTTTTATGGAATATAATTTAAACGAAATGAAAAATCTGAACTTGCGTAAGGGATTTTTCATTTCGTTTACATGGAAAGCGCATTTAAACCTTTCCTTTTATTTATTTATGAATGTCGGATACGATACCTATCACGCTACACCACAGCACGATAAAAATGCTATATCCGGATTCAAATTTATTTATCTTTCGAGCAATATTACAACTCTGTTCCAATCATTTTGAGCGAAAGGCTGTTCGCTGTCACCACGCCATTCGGTAAGCAAACGATTCGGATTAAGACCTTGATATTTCAGTTCGTTAGCAACTGCTTCGGCTCTCTTTTTACTCAACTTCAAGTTATGAGAAATATTTCCGGTTTTCTTATCGGCATAACCTACCAACAGCAATTTGCTGTCCGGATGCTCTTTCAGATATAAAATCACATCTCGCAGTTTACTTTGTTCCGAGAAAGGAATCTTATAAGAATCCAACTGGAAATAAATAAACGACGGCAAAAACTTGCCAACACCGGAACCGGAAGCGGATGACGACGGAGTCGAGCTTTGAGGCTCTACTACTTCTTTTTGAACAGGGCGACTTTCTAATCTTTCCAGCAAATCTTGCTGACGTTCCAAAATATTCTGTTGATTTTCAATCAAAGAACGATTATCATTTATTCTATTATTTATATAACTTACCTCTTCTTTTGTAAGTAAAGATTCGGCCTGTTTAAATTTCTTATTTATATTAAATTGAAGACCGACCAACAGATTCCCGATCAGATCATGCGGACGGTTGCCTGCATAACCATCCAACTCTGTACTTGTTATAATAACTTGAGGCTCCAGATAAATCGACCATTGGGGACTCAAATTAAAATTAGCGCGACCGCCCATATCAACAAAAACATTATTGAAATTCGGATTGGAAACGCTACTGAAGCCGTGAATAAATCCTACCCCTACATAAGGAATGAAATCTACTACATTCTTTTCTCTATACGATCCGAAAAAAAGATTCGTGAAATTAGCCATTAAATCAAATGAAACCGTCGCATAGTTAAATTCTTGCCAAAAACCATCGTCCACTTTTTTAAATTTATCCCAATTTTCAGCCGGATAATAACCTACCGGAAATGGCCGACGATTCCTATCCTCAAAAACATATTTGCCTTCATGATCTGACATATAGTTAAATCCTCTCAAAGAACCGCCTACTACTTGCAAACGTGAGCCGAAATAAGGATTAAACCATTTTCCAACAGAAAATTCTCCCGAATAACGAAAACGTTCGGATAACTTTTTATCTCCGTCCTGTTCTCCCTGCAATAAATTAGGGCCTGCACCCAAAGATATAAACCAATTATTTTTAGATTGGCTTTCTGTTTTTTCTTCCGTCGCTTGAGCAGACGAAGAAAAAACAGTAACAAACAAAACTATTACTATAAAGAGTAAATTAGCAATTTTTTTCATATATATTTTATTAATTAATTTTCTTCCGAACTATAGCCATACCCGTAGCCGTAACCATAACCGTAGCCATAACCATATCCGTAACCATAACCATAACGAGCGCCTTTTCCGTCAAAAGCATTTAAAATTATATTCACATTATTCAATCGCTTTTCTCCGTAAATATCATTTATTAAAGAAATTCCCGATTTCGGAGTAACATCTCTCCGCATAATAAAAAGGGAAACATCCGAAACTCTACTTAACAAAAATGCATCGGACACACTGCCCACCGGAGAACTGTCAATAATGATATAATCATACTGTGCACGAAGAAGATAAAATAATTCATCTAATGTCTTGTCAATCAACAGTTCATTTGGATTAGGTGGAATAATACCCGATATTAAAACATCCAAATTGCTGTTTTTTACATTTTTATAAATCAATTTATCAATATCGGTTTCCTCTCCCGTCAAATAAGATAGCAATCCGCTTTGTTTCGGTAAATCCAGATAAGCATTGATTTTAGGCCGGCGAATATCCAAACCCACTAACAACGTTTTGTATTTCAAAGAAAAAGCCATTGCCAAGTTGATCGCCACAAACGTTTTTCCTTCTCCACTGATTGTAGATGTAACCAGTATCGTTTTCTTTGTCGGTTTATCTAAAATAAACTGTAAATTGGTTCGTAATAAACGGAAGCGCTCAACAATCGCGGTCGTTGCATGAGGAGTAACCACCAGCGGATCTTTCGTTCGCGCAAAAGGAAGCGAAACGATAACGGGCGCTTCGGAAAAACGAATCACTTCTTCTTCACCGGACAAACGGTAATTAAACAATTCCCGGATACCGATAAGCAAGAATGGGAATAAACTCCCGCTTAATAAGCAAATCAAATAAATCAACGATCTGCGAGGCGAAATAGGCCCTTTCGCAAGCGGCGATTCGATCAATTTGGCGCTGGGCGCCGTCACCGCTAATGTTAAATCGATTTCTTCCCTTCGCTTAAGCAAATCTACATAAAGATTCGCTTTAGTCATCTGCTGACGAAGCAGTTCCGTAAGTTCACGCTCGCGACGCGGAACATCCTGAATATCGGAACCGTATAAATCACTCAAATTTTCATATTCCCGTTTTTGGCTGTTTAATGTATATTTTAAAGAGGTAATACCGGTTTTTATATTCTCTTTTAAAGAAAGAAGACGTTCGTCTATCCGATTTATAATCGGAGTTCCCGTATTTGTATAAGTCAATAATCGTTCTCTTTCCAGAACAGCCCGATTATATTGCTCCAGACTCGTATATAAAGCATTATTGGAAATCCCGATAGCAGCCGGCAACAGGCGATACATATTGTTGATATTGTCCACTTCCTCTTCCAGGTAAGAAAGCAGGAGTATTTGAGTTTCGACCTGAATTAATTTTTGCATATAGTCGTCATCTCCTTTTACAAATATCTGAGATTCAAACTCTATATCGCTGATATGATTTTCCTGTTTATAATCTTCTACTTCTTTTTCAGCTACAAGTAAATCTTTATTCAATCCGATGATACGATCCGAAATAAAACGGGAAGCATTACGCGCCGCCTTATTTTTATCATCCATCGCGTCCCTGTTATATAATTCTATCAATTTGGACAGAAAATCCTCGCCTCTTTTGCGATGAGTTTCTTTTAAAGCCAGTTTGACTACAGTCGTATTTTTGCTTGTCAAATCCATCGACAATAAGCCCATATAGCGTTGCGCCATCCACAAGGGAGGCGTAACGATCACTTCTAACGGATATTCTTTTTTCAAAGTAGAGTTTTCGTCATTCAATAAAAGCACTTCGCCTATAGGAGTTTGCAATATAGCCGGAAATGTCGTATATTCGTTCGAAAACATTTCGCCCCCATACGTCCCTTCCACACTGATTGTCGATTGATCGGTGAGCGCTATATGCAGATAAATACTCGTTTCAAGAGAAGAAATAATCTTTAAATCCGTAAATACTTTTACCGGAGGCGAAAAATAAAACTTCCGGTTTGCATTCTCATATAATTCCGTATTTTTAAATCTTCCTTTAACAAGGTATTGGACATAGAGGCCTTGCTCAATAACAACATTTTCTATCAGGTTTCGGGAATGAAGTATTTCCAACTCATTTTCAACATTATTATTACTTTCCAAAAAACCCAGCGTTTCGAAAACCGAAAGCTCGCTGTTACTTAACCCCCCCCGTTTGCTGTCTTTTAATACAACACTTGTTTCTACACTATAAATAGGTGTCGCATAACGTAAATACAAATAACCTCCTAAAAGAAATACAATTATAGATAGCAAAAACCATTTCCAATGAATGAGAATATTTATTACAAACCATTGAAAACTAATTTCTCGCTCTTGACTTTTTATACGACTCCTGCTCTTATTATTTTCCATTAGATTTTCTTTTTCTATTTTCTAATAAGCAACAAAACAAAAGAACCAACTGATATTAAAAAACTTGCAACAGAAATAACTGTTCCTAACTGAGGGCTAATATCCGCCGCTTGTGCTCTCATTCTATTAGGAACAACATATAACATGTCATTTTGTTGTAAATAGAAATGCGGCGACGAAACGACTTGCATATTACTGACATCCACGGATAACATCTTCACTTCGCCGTCCGGCATTTCCCGTATCAGCCATACATCATCTCTTTTTCCATAAATAGTCATATCGCCGGCCAGAGACAAAACTTCCAGTATATTAATATGATCTTTGTTTATGCTGTATTGTCCCGGACGATTGACTTCGCCCAGAACGGATATTCTAAAATTCATCAAACGAACGGTTACGACCGGATCTACTTTCAAATATTTACGAAGTGAATCTTTTATAAACTGTTCCAGTTCGGCCTGTGTATAACCCGATACCCGTACCATCCCTAATACCGGAAAATCAATTTTTCCATCCTTGTTAACCATATAGGTTTGCCGTCCTACGCCCTGATCTACAAAACTTTCGCTGCTGTTGTCGGTTGTTCCGGATGGTTGAAGCGGTAAATTAAAATCGTATGCTACCGATTGCTCGCCCACCACATTTATTGTAATACTCAATACATCATCCGGTTGAAATCGAACCGTGTTTTCCCTGTAAAAAGAGGACAACTCTATTTCTTTCGACTTCTCTTTGGTTTGAAGATAAGGTACCTTTTTATATGAAGTACACGAAGAAATACCGATTAATAACAGGCAAAACAGATATAGTAAGTAATTACGCTTCATATCCTCCTTTTTTGGACTTTTTTATTTTCTTTACAAAAACAGAACCCCCTGCCAAAACCGATAGAATAAAGATGCCTTCGCCGACGGGAGTGTCCGC
>JAIRLY010000194.1 GCA_031259075.1 Dysgonamonadaceae bacterium
GATTAATATCGCTTCGTTTTCAAATATTTTCTTAAATCCGAAATCTGTTCTTGGATTTAAGAAAACGAACGACCCGGAAGATCTCGGCATTTTATTGTTTATTTTGCTCATTTCGTAAAAATTTTACGTCGTAAAGATACGGAAAAATTTCATTTTCCGTTTACAATTCGTTTAATATCGCTTAATTTATTCAACGCTTCCAGCGGAGTTAAACTATTTACATCCAAACTATTTATTTCATCTCGAATTTGCGACAACACGGGATCGTCTAACTGAAAGAAACTCATCTGATATCCTTCTCTTGCAGTAGATATTTTATCCATCGGTTTGGCTATTCCGTTTTTACGGTTATCCGTTTCCAGTTGAGAAAGAATTTCATTTCCTCTTTTAATGATGCTTTGAGGCATTCCTGCTAATTTAGCGACATGAATACCAAAACTGTGTTCACTTCCTCCTTTCACTAATTTCCTCAAAAAGATGATTTTATTGTCTACTTCTTTTACGGAAACATTGTAATTTTTAATCCTTTTAAAGGATTTTTCCATTTCATTCAATTCATGGTAATGAGTAGCAAAAAGTGTTTTTGCATGCCCTCGCGGATGCTCGTGGATGTATTCGACAATTGCCCAAGCAATTGAAATCCCATCGTAAGTAGAAGTTCCGCGACCTAACTCATCAAACAGAATTAAACTCCGGTCGGAAAGATTGTTCAGAATATCAGCTGCTTCGTTCATTTCTACCATAAAAGTAGATTCTCCTAAAGAAATATTATCGCTAGCCCCTACTCTTGTGAATATTTTATCCACTAATCCGATCTTGGCTGATTCCACCGGCACAAACGAGCCGGTTTGGGCCATCAATGTAATTAAAGCGGTCTGACGCAATAAGGCAGACTTACCGGCCATATTAGGTCCGGTAATAATAATGATCTGTTGACTTTTGTCGTCCAGATATACATCATTAGGAATATAAGATTCGTCCGGAGGTAATTGAGATTCAATTACGGGATGACGTCCGTTTTTAATATCAATCATTTTATCGTTATCTACTCGCGGACGAACGTATTTATTGCGTTCGGCTACTTTTGCAAAGGAGAGCAAACAGTCTATTTGTGCAATAAGATTAGCATTGGTCTGAACAGGTGCAATATATTCCATTAATTCCAATACGAGTTCGTCAAACAACCGAGTTTCCAAAGAAATTATTTTATCTTCCGCGCCCAGTATTTTTTCCTCATAAATTTTAAGTTCTTCAGTAATATATCTTTCTGCGCCTACTAAGGTTTGTTTTCGTATCCAGTTCTCAGGAACTTTATCTTTATGCGCGTTGCGAACTTCAATATAATATCCGAAAACGTTATTGTAACTTACTTTCAAAGAAGAAATTCCGGTTCGTTCAGATTCTCTTTGCTGTATTTGAAGCAGATAGTCTTTTCCCGAATAAGCAATTTGACGCAATTCATCTAACTCGGTATTAACCCCTTTCGCTATGACAGATCCTTTATTCAACAAAACGGGCGGATCGGCCATTAATTCCTGTTGAATTCGGTTTTTGATGATCGAACAAAGATTCAATTGTTCTCCTATTCTTTTCAGACAAGGTTCATCTACATTCATACAAGCCTCTTTGATAGGAATAATAGCATTTAATGCTACTTTCAATTGAGCGACTTCTCTCGGATTAACTCTTCCCACGGCTACTTTTGAAATAATCCGTTCCAAATCGCCAATCAAATTAAATTGCTGCTCCAACATTTCCTTCATTCCCGGCTCTTTGAAAAAAAATTCCACCACAGATAAACGGTCTTCGATTAATTTAACTTCTTTCAAAGGGAAAACAATCCAACGTTTCAGCATCCGTGCCCCCATTGGCGTAATCGTTTTATCCAAAACATCCAGAAGCGATTTTCCGCCTTCATTCATTGTCCCTAACAGTTCCAAACTGCGAATCGTAAATTTGTCCAAACGAACAAACCGATCCTCCTCTATTCGAGACAATGCGGTAATATGACTGGTTTGCGTATGCTGAGTCAAATCTAAATAATACAAAATGGCACCGGCGGCAACGATTCCGTTGACTAAATGATGAACGCCGAATCCTTTGAGATTTTTCGTTTGAAATTGTTTCAACAAACGCTCATTAGCCGAGTCTTCCGTAAAAACCCAATCCTCCATTTCGAAAGTGAGCCACTTGACGCCAAAAGACTCTTCAAACAATTTCCGATTACTGCGTTCCAGAAGGATTTCTTTGGGAGCAAAATTATTAAGCAGTTTATCTACGTAATTAACAGGGCCTTCGGCAGTCAGAAATTCGCCTGTAGAAATATCAAAAAAAGCGACTCCACAACTATTTTTATTGAAATGAACAGCGGCCAAGAAATTATTTTCTTTGTGATTCAGCACATTGTCGTTAATAGAAACACCGGGCGTAACCAATTCTGTTATTCCTCTTTTTACCAGCTTCTTAGTTAATTTCGGATCTTCCAATTGGTCGCAGATAGCCACTCTTTTCCCCGCACGAACTAACTTGGGCAAATAAGTGTCCAATGCGTGATGCGGAAAACCGGCTAATTCTACAAATTGAGCCGAACCATTGGCTCTTCGCGTCAGTGTTATTCCTAATATTTCCGAAGCAGCAACGGCGTCTTTGGAAAAAGTTTCGTAAAAGTCACCTACTCGAAATAATAAAATAGCATCGGGATGTTTGGATTTCATCTCGAAATATTGCTTCATCAAAGGAGTTTCAACTATTGTTTTTGCCATTTAATAATATACTGATTTGCGAGTGTAATGATACGCTAATATATCGCTAAATGTGTAGTGTACATTAGCACATTGTCGGATTATCTTTGCAAAGATAGCTCTTTTATGCAAAACAATTAGTATCTTTGTCTCCGTTTTTAATTTATAGCTAATAATTCATAATTTTTTTACCGATATGTTTATATTAATGGTTATCGTTTTTATAATAGGCTATGTTTGCATTGCTTTGGAACATCCGTTGCATATTAACAAAACTGCGACGGCTTTGCTTCTCGGAACCTTGATGTGGGTATTTTTCGCTTCGGGCGACCCTCTTTCTTTTCCGGCTTATACTGCATTTCAAGAATATCTCCTATATCATCCCGATACGACTTTTCTCTCATGGTTAACTCATGTACCGTTGATAGAACATTTAGGTGAAGTCGCCGAAATTTTATTCTTTTTGATGGGAGCTATGACTATCGTCGAAATTGTAGATATTCACGAAGGCTTCGGAATCATTACCGACAAAATTAAATCGACTAAAAAAGTCACTCTTTTGTGGTTGATTAGTATATTAACATTTTTCATGTCCGCCGTTCTTGACAATCTAACCACGTCTATTGTAATGGTAGCCTTGTTGCGAAAATTGATTGGAGATAAAAAAGACCGGTGGTTTTTCGCGGGAATGATTATTTTGGCCGCTAATGCCGGAGGCGCATGGTCTCCAATCGGCGACATTACCACCATTATGTTATGGATTGGAGGACAAATCAGTGCGACAAACATTATTGTAACTACTTTTCTACCAAGTTTGATTTCAATTATTGTCCCGCTGGTTATTCTTTCTTTCACAATCAGCGGAAATGTAAATCGTCCCGTATCCAATACCAAAAGCGGTTACAAAATAGAACTTTTGAAAAGAGAACGTTACCTGGTTCTCATTTTAGGAGTAGGCGCTTTGTTGTTTGTTCCTATTTTCAAAACGATTACACACCTCCCGCCTTATTTAGGCATGTTAGGAGGATTAAGTATTCTTTGGATCGTAACCGGATTTATGCACAAAAGACGTTCGGAAAACGATTACAATTGGCTTTCGGTCAATAATATCTTAAGGAGAATCGACACTTCCAGCATTTTGTTTTTCTTAGGTATTCTCATGGCTGTAAATGCCTTACAAACTTGTGGCCAATTAGGGATACTTTCTTCGTCGTTGGATAAAATTCCAATGGAAGAACCGAATAAATATTATTTAATTACGACCATTATCGGCTTTCTTTCTTCCATTGTGGATAACGTGCCTTTAGTAGCAGGAGCGATGGGAATGTATAATTTTCCCACGGATCACTATTTTTGGGAATTTCTAGCGTATGCAGCCGGTACAGGCGGTAGTATTCTTATTATCGGTTCGGCAGCCGGTGTCGCCGTAATGGGAATGGAAAAAATCGATTTTATCTGGTATTTGAAGAAAATATCCTGGCTGGCGTTTGTCGGTTATTTAGCCGGTTGTGCAGCATATATTGCAGAACGAGCGATATTTTAGTTACTCAATAAGTTGCGCGCAGTTTCTATCAAGGTATCTATATTGTTTTGAACGTCTTGATCAGACAAGCTAACCGATACATCCGGTTCAATTCCAAATTCGATTTGTTGCATTTCAGCATTATACATAGGACAAGCCGAAAAACGGACAGACCATCCGTTGGGTAATTCGGAACTAAAAGGCAAACCGCTCCCTCCACCGGTTTTATCACCTAAAACAGTCACATTCGGCGCATAGCGCATGGCGTTTACAAAATCATTGGTCGCACTATAGCACCTGCGATTCGTCAAAACAACGACCGGTTTTTGGTATCTTAAACGAGTGGACGGTTCGATGTATTTGGGATAAGGTTCGGAAAAATCGTTATGTCCTTTTCCGGTTTTGTGCCGGATATATCCTACTAAGGTTTTTTCATTGAAAAAACGGGAAGCCAATTTGTCGGAATTAGTCAAAAGACCGCCTCCATTGTTTCGTACATCAATAATAATACCCGAACATATTCCGAATTTACTTATAACATAATCCAAATTACTGTCTCCTATCCCTGAAGAGAAATCCGCATATCGAAAATAGCCGATATTATCTTCCAAGATTTTATATCGAATGCCTCCTGCGATCTGATAATCGTTTCCTAATATATTGTCTATCAACTCTTGTTTATAATTGCTGGAGTAATCTTCAAACCATTTCCAATAACGGCCTATATCAAAGGGAGAATAGATGTTGACATGCCCGTCTTTTAACTCGCCAAGCATTTCGTTAAGAAGCATAAACAACGATTCTTGGCTCATATCATCATTTATTCTTCGTTCATATTCGGAATGAATTCGATTCCAATCTATTTCTTTGTATTCAAAGAAGCAATAATGTTCGTCCATTATTTTCCACAAAGCCTCAAAATTGCCTCGAACATTATTTTCATATTCTTCTATTTCCACGCAGGAGGAAAAAGTTAACAAAAAAAACAACATCAAATGATATATCAAAATCTTTTTCATTTAAAGAAACTCAAAAATAATTTATGAATAAACGGCTTTTCTTTTTTCGGCAAATGTACATGAAAAATTTTAATTTACATACAGACAGGTAAAAATAGATAAAAGACATAGAAAGAAGAAGTCATTTCGGATCGCTATCGCAAGATCAAATACCAGACAGTAGAGGTAATAAAACTCAAAATGATTCCCAAACCGACTACCAATGAACAGTAACGAGGATTGAGATTGTATTGACCAGCTAATAAACTGACTGTTATATGAGACGACATACCTGCTTCGAAAACGCTGATTCGGGCCGGATTGCCGCTTGAATGTAACACCAAAGCCAACATCAAAGCCAGACATGGCGCCAGAATGAGTTTATACAACAGTCCCGCCGATACTAATTTCCATTCTTGTTTGATAGCACCGAATTTCAATTGTAATCCGATCGAAAACAGTGCCAACGGCGACATGGTCGCCACTAATTTATCCAATAAGGGATTTGCAGCCGAAATATCTATGAAATACGACAAAATCAGAGCGGCTAAACATGCTATAAAAGGAGGAAAACGAAAAACTTTTTTTAAGAGAGAAAAAAAAGTAATCTCTTGAGAATTTTCTGCTGATGTTCTCAGGATAGTTATTACACCAACGGTGGCAAAAAGAATAAAAGTAATTTGATCAATGACTACCGCATGATGGATTTCCGACTCTCCATAGAAAGCGGAAATCATCGGAAATCCGATAAAAGCGGTATTTCCAAGTCCGCAGGTAACTAATAATGCCGTATGTGAACCGGGTAACAACCGTTTTTTCCGGTCGTAAATCCGAACAAACAACCATGCTCCTCCCCAAACGACAAAGGGCACTAAAGCCGGCAGAAGCAATTGAACATTCCACGCTATTTCAGGAACAAACCGTAGAGAAAGCGCCGGTAAAGCAATGTACAGTACCCACGCATTAACGCTTTTATGAGCATCCGGAGGCAATACTCGTAATTTGGATAGAATTACGCCTGCCGAAATGCAGAGGAAAATCAGAATAAAATTTATCATTAGCCTAAAAAAGAGGTACAAAAGTACAAAAAATTCTTTTGTTAACCCCTAAAAAACAGATTTTTTGCTCAAAGGAAAGTATAAACGGGTAACGATATAGAAACGAGCGAACTGCTTCATTCTGCTCCGTTTTACCTTGTAATTTCAAATAACTCTGCACAAAAGTAGGCTAAATTTCTGAGAAAAACAAGACCATATTCTTATTTTTTTAATTGAAAAATCAATTGATTTTTCAATCTGGAATATCTCATTTTCAAAAT
>JAIRLY010000213.1 GCA_031259075.1 Dysgonamonadaceae bacterium
TGGAGAAACAATAACAACAAAAAAACAAGTAAATACCCTTACCTTTTGTCCGTCAGAACATTCACAATTTATGTCCTGACGGGCAAGAAGAGGAAGAACCCTGCACAAAACCAATGGAGCAGTGGCGTTGCATGCAATGCTACTGTTTTATTTAATAATGATTTTCTGTGTCGCAGGAATACCGTCTATATAAATCCGCACCATATAAAATCCGCCGGGTAGGGTGGAAACATCTAATTTTTCTAAGAAATGGCTGTTTGCAAAAACGCAAACGCCAGTTTGATTGAAGATTTCGATTCGTTCTACCGGCTGCTCAGATTTAATATACAGATAATCTTTTACCGGATTAGGATAAATCAACAATTTGGACACAGAGGGCGTCGTTATTGCCGATATCATTCCTTTCA
This sequence comes from Dysgonamonadaceae bacterium, assembly GCA_031259075.1. Classification (GTDB taxonomy): domain Bacteria; phylum Bacteroidota; class Bacteroidia; order Bacteroidales; family Azobacteroidaceae; genus Azobacteroides. The sequence goes on from JAIRLY010000213.1 coordinate 408, forward strand.
ACCGGATTGACCGCTGGAAGAAATCAGCAAAAGTAGCGTCCATTCCTTTTCCCTGACCGGAAGCGATCAATTCATAATTGGATATGTCTTTTACTGTTATCACTGCCGTTTCTTCGCTATTGCCGGTAAAATGCAATATGCCTTTGTCAAAATCTGTAGATTCTATCGTAACCACATTCGGATTGGAGCTTGTCCATACATATTGCGGTTTCACGTCCGCCCAGTAAGTAACAGCTTGTAAAGCAAATCCATCGGGCAAATCAAAAACGCCGGGTATAGTATCGCGCCTTTGAGTCGAGCTTGCATTGGCAGGCAATCCTATTCCGAATTTGCTTGTTGTTTCAGCGATGTCTGGAACATTTTGATAGGCATTAAGATAAACGCCCGCATTGGTCGTTTCAAATCCCGTTCCCACAAAAGTGGTTTGGTAATAGCAGTCGGAATTGCCGTTTTGATTATTGTTAACCGAAAGTCGCAATGTAACCGTGCCATTGTTTTCGCGTTTTGCCGACAGATAAGTCAGGTTGTAAAAACTGTTTGCTTCGCGCATAATGTCATTTTGTATTTGCAGGAAAATACTTTTTAAACCGCTTGTATTCGTTACGCTGAAATAATTGGCGTCGCTGCTTGCCAGTTTGGTTAATCGTGTTGTGTTCAAATCCTGTCCTAAACCAATCATATAGGCAGTTTTCGCGCCCCGCGCCGACAGGGCGGCATTTTCGAGCGCAGTTGTATATTTATGCTGCGTTTCGTCGCCGTCGGAAATCATCACAAAGAAGCATTTTTGAATGGCGTCTTTGGTCGAATATTCGGCAGGCAGTTTATTCATACCCGTAATGTAAGAATTATACAAATCGGTTGTAGAACTTCCCGTTTTTATTTGGCTGATGCGCTGTACAAGTGTATTGACGTCGGCGGTAAAATCCTGTATCAGTATGGCATTGTCCGAGAAAGAATAGATGGCATATTCCTGTTTTTCGTTTTTGATTTTTACCAGTTCGACGGCAGCCTGTTTCAAGCGCTCAATATCCTTATAGCCGATTGACGAACTATTATCAAGCATCAATACAGTTTTGATATTGAATGGAATGGCATCCATTTTGCGGATATAACTGTGTGATTCGCTCGAAATGGCTTCGCCGTTTTCGGTAACAGCAAAATCTACATTTTCCAAATAGTCCACGCCTTTGCCGTTATTGTCTTTTACCGACACAAGCACATCAACGAAGGACGGTTTTCGCGTAGCAACGGGCGGATAACCTGTCAGACGGTAATATTCGCTTGCACTACGTGTGGTAAAAGCAATATTATTGCCGTAAACGGTATCCTGCATATTCAAGGCATAAGCCCGGACATAATAAGTTGTTCCGGCTGCCAATCCACCTGCACGCAATGAGAAATCGTTTTCGTTTCCTTCGATTATTTTTTTCGTATTGGAAAGCGTTGGGTCGGGAGTGGTTGCATAACATACGCCGCGCTGTGTGTATCCGTTTCCTTCCACTACAATCGTTCCACCAAGAGTAACGCTGTCTTTGGTAATTGCAACGGGTATTGCAGTGCTTACTTTCAGCAAAGGTTTGGCTTCCCAATAGGCCGTAAGTGTAATATTTCCGGTAACCGGCGTATCGAAATTCCATTTTTCATTACCGTAATACCAACCGCCAAATTTATAGTCCTCTTTTTCCGGATCAATGGAAGGCGCTTGTACTTTGCCGTTTGTGTTTATCTGTTGAACGTCGGGTGCAGGTACTCCACCAAGTGTATTGAACGTAATTGTGTAAATATCACCTTCATAAACCGATATTGTTCCATTAGAATTTACGATAAATGACTTCTCAAAAGCGCCGGCATTGGCGGGCGCAATGGTTGCATTGTAATTGTCCTTCACATAATTGTAATTGCCGGCGTCTTTGACAGTAATTTTTTCCGAGCCGCTCGCACCGGTCAGTTTCAAACGCACTTTGTCAAAATCGAATTTATCTATGCTTACAATGCCTTGATTGGAAGTTGTCCATTCGTATTGCGGTACGGCGTCAGACCAGTAAGTTACCGCCTGAAAAACGTCGTTGTCATTGAAAGCGTATGTCGTTCCTTTCGTCAGTCCGTAAGCGCCTGTTGAAACGCCGCCTTGAGTTCTATATGGATTGACGTAAAGGCCGTACTGTACCGATTCAAAATTGCTTGCGTTAAATGTTGCCTGCCCATATCCGGTAGCGCCGGTATTGGTGTTGCCGGTAATTTTCAGCTTCAAATCGTGTGTTTCTCCCCGTTTGGGCGACAAATAATTTAAACGGTAAAGGCTGTTTACTTCGCGCAATATATCCATTTGCGTTTGTGTAAAAGCGGCTTCCAATTCATCGATATTAGATAAGGTCTTATAGTTATTTGTACTGCTTGCCAATTGTTTCAAAACATTGGCATCCACAGAGCCAAGCCCGATTGTATAAACATTCCGGTTGCTTCGCGCCGTTATGCATTGTTGCAAAGTTGCCTTACTGGATTCGTCGTTACCATCGGTAAATACAATCATAAAGTTTTGCCTGATTTCGGTACTGCTAACCAAATCGGACGGCAAGATCTGCAAGCCTTTTATGTAACTGTCGTACAAGATAGTAGTGTTTCCTACATCATAACGGTCAATAGCGTTAATCTTGTTGATAAGCATATCGGCATCGGAAGTAAAATCCTGTATCAGTTCGGGAGTATCGTTAGAGAAAGTGATGATAGCATATTCCTGATTGATGTTTTTAGATGCAATCAAGCCTTTGGCGGCTTCTTTTACAGGCGTAATGCCGTCGCCGTTGATAGCGCCCGGCGCCTGATTGAGGCTGGAAGTAACATCCAGTACAAGCACGGTTTTTATGCTTGTCTGTATGGTCGAAATGCCGTCGATACGCCGGACATAACTGTGCGTTTCGGTCGAACGGGTAAATTCGTCGTCTTCCCATACTTCAAAATCTTCATTATCCAGATAATTAACGCCTTTGCCATTCTGATCGCGCACTTTGACCATCATTTCTACAAACGAAGGTTTGCCTGTTTGGAAAGAACTTTTTTCCATTTGGTAATACGCAGTCGTGTTACGGGTTGTCAAAATCCTGACTTCGCCGTAAATGGTATCGGCGCGGTTGACGGTGTTTTGAATTGCCCATGCCCGCACAAAATAGGAGGTGTTGGCAGTTAATCCGCTTACTTGCGCTGTGAAGCGTTC
>JAIRLY010000360.1 GCA_031259075.1 Dysgonamonadaceae bacterium
TTTTATATGGCTTATACCAACGATAAATTACTTGTTGCAGGAGGGCATATAGACGGTAGAGCAAACTCCGGAACTTTTATGATATATGAAAATGGGAAATGGATCAATTATGATGATCAAGCCATCGCAAAAAAGACAGGATTAAATTGGGACGGCATTCCATGGTGCCGCGATTTTACATCCGTCGTCGTAGATCCACGCGATTCCAAACATTATTTTGTAGGAAGTTTTCACGATGGAATGTACGAATTTCAAGATACCGCATTGGTAAAACTCCATACCTATACGAATACCGATAATGCTTTACAAACAGTGCTCCCAAAAGATGCTCATCCGGATCTTTATGTTAGGGCTTCAGGCCTCGCATACGACCGAACCAACAATCTTTATATAGTAAATACAAGAGTACAAAACGGATTAAGCGTATTTACAAATGATAATAAATGGAAAACGTTTTACTATTCTGATCTTGCCGATGCATGGATATACCAAATACTGATTACTCGAGATAATTTGAAATGGGTAAATAAATACAGAGACAAGATAGGCATTTGGGTGTTGGACGATAATAATACCATTGATAACACGGCCGATGACGTCGTTTATTATTCAAGCAGTTTCAGAGATCAATTAGACAGGACGGTCAATGCGACGACTTATTCCTGTATAGTGGAAGATTTAAATGGTACAATATGGGTAGGGACAGATGTAGGACCTGTCACATTCAATTCTCCCTCTCAAGTAGGAGAAGGAATCTGTAATCGAATTGTTTCAACCGATGAAGGGAATGATGGGTTTTATCTCATGGAAGGAAAACGGGTAACTACTATTGCCGTAGACGGCGGAAACCGGAAGTGGATAGGAACAAGAGGCGAAGGCGTTTTTTTAGTAGATAATTTCGATGGCGTTTGGACTGTTGAAAATTTTAATACCGATAATTCCAATCTAATTTCCAACGAAGTCACTTCTATTGCCATCAACAACAAAACCGGAGAAGTATTCATCGGAACGGAAAAAGGGATTGTTTCTTATATGAGCGACGTCATAGAGGGAGCGTCCGATTATTCGGAAGTATATGCTTATCCGAATCCGGTAAAGCCGGCAAGCAATAATCAAGTAATAATTACCGGATTAGTAAGCAATTCAACGATCAAGATAACTGATATAGCCGGAAATTTGATTAATCAGGGTATTTCCAGAGGAGGACAATACACTTGGAATTGTACTAACTTTACAGGCGCTATTGTGAAAGCTGGAATATATCTTGTATTTGCTACTCTTCCGGATGGGAGTCAGGGTGTAGCGACTAAAATAATGGTTATGAAGTAATGAGTTTCGTGTATTTTATATGAATCATCACACAGAACAATCTTTTTCTCCCGACATCTCAAAAAAAAACTGCTTTGCTTTTTTGCGTTTACTCTTGGCATTTTCCGTATTTGTAGCGCATTTCAAAGTTCTGACCGGCACTGAGTTGTTTTATTGGCCTATCTCCGGACACATGAGAGTTTCCGGTTTTTTTGTCATCAGCGGCTTTTTAATTATAAGGAGTTATTACCGGAGCGCCGATCTCATGGAATATGCAAAAAAGAGAATACGAAGAATCGTACCCGCTTATTTCCTTGTTATCACTATCTGTGCGTTTTTATTATCTTTTGTCAGTTTGTTTTCCTTTCGGGAATATTTTACCTCAAGAGATTTTTATAAGTATCTGGCGGCTAATTTAAGTTTTTTGAATTTTATTCAACCTACCTTGCCGGGAGTATTTTCAAACAACTTGTTACCATTCGTCAATGGTTCTCTGTGGACACTCAAAGTGGAATTAGCGTTATATGTCTTTGTCCCCTTTATAGCGCTTTTCCTTCAGAAGAAACCGATTTTTATTATTCTTACGGGATTGTACATTTTTTCATTTTCGTTTTATTTATATATGAATTATTTATACGACATTTCCGGGAAAACAATTTATGAAATATTAGGAAGGCAATTTATAGGACAACTTCGTTTTTTCATCTCAGGAGCCATTTTGTTATTTTATTTTGATTTCTTCAAAAAACAGATAAAATGGATTTTACCTGTAGCCCTGCTTTTTCTTTTGTTACAATATTTCATCCATTCGGCGATAATTAGTTTTGTTTATCCGCTGTCGTTGGCGGTAGTGCTTATCGCTTTTGCATATTACTTTAAAAACTTAGCTGTAATTTCTAAAATCGGAGACCTTTCTTATGGCATCTATCTGTTTCATTTTCCCGTCGTTCAGTTGTTCATCCGTTTCGGTTGGATGAAAGAAAAACCGCTTCTTTTATTTTTTTCCTGTTTTTGTTTACTTGTAATATTGTCATGGTTATCCTGGCATTTATTAGAAAAACGATTTCTTAGCAGAAACAAACAATTAAAATTGAAAGCAACGGCGACTAATAGCGCCGATCTTGTCGTCAAAGATACCTCCGGAGTCATCAATAAATAAACACGTCGACATTACTAACGATATATAGATTTTTAAAATTTTTATAAACATGAAAAAGTGGATTATTTTATTTACTCTATTGTTAACTTTCAATTATGCAAAAGGAGAAACCGGTCCGGTTGCCGATGGTTTTGCAAGGATTATTTTTTCTGTAGATCATTCGAGCAATATCGGGTATCAGTTATTGTTAGATGCAGATGCAAATACATTTTCTGTGGTTCCTGTTATTGATATGAGCCGGATGGATTTGCCGTATAATGTATTTGAATATAAAATTCCTGCTGATGCGAATGAATCTTACAACACAAACCGTGTTGTAATAAATGATACTGTAACGCTTGATATTCCGGTTGGGAAATACGATTTTTTTGTCGTTTACCCTTCGGCATCATCTCAAGCAATGCTCCCTGTTTGGACAGGGCGTGCAGATGATTATATTTTCGAAACAAGGAAAATATATGCATTTAATCTTGATGATTCGGAAACCTTACAATTAAAAGTGTGGGATGCCGGCGTTTCTTCCGCTCCTTCCGCTTTAGAAATTACGCCTCATGTTGCCGGTATGTTTTCCTGTACGCTTCAATGGACAAATCCGGAAATCACAATGGACGGATCGCCGTTGGCTTCGCTTTCTAAAATTACGATTTTACGGGATGGAGAAGTTATAGATGCGATTGATCATCCGGTTGTCGGAGCTACCAGTACTTGGGTCGATACTTCCGTCAACAATGGAACTCATACGTATAGCCTGTATGCCACCAACGGCACGATGAACAGCGACAGGATTACTCAATCGGTTGTCGTAGAAAGTCCGAGTGTTTGCGACGGTGTTGCCATATTTCCTTTTGAAGAGAAATTTGACAACTTTATTGATTACGGGTCTTATCCTTGCTGGGATATTTATGACGGCGAAGACGATTACTCTAACTGGCGAAGAAATACGGCAAGTCAGGATGCACGGTCGGGAAGCGCTATCGGACATCGTCGCCCGGACGATTCCGGTAGTTCAACCCAAAACGATTGGTTGGTATCTCCCAAGATAGTTGTTCCTGCAGGTGCAGACCTCGAACTTTCTTTTTGGTCAAGAAATGATTTGGATTTTGGAAGCTATGAAGACGGTAAAAACAGCGTATGGATTTCTACCAATCGCAAAAATCCGGCAGATGGCGACTATGTCGAAGTCTGGTCGGCTACTACTGTTTCCTCGCAATGGGAGAAGATTACGATTCCTTTATCTATCTACGAAGGAAACGAAATTTACATTACATTCCGGTATGAAACGAGCGCCGGTTCGTCGGCTCATTCCTGGTGGATCGACGATTTGAATATAATACGAAACCATACAACCGATACCGGCGTTACAGCGATTACCGCTCCGCAAACTTCATCTGATCTGACTTCTTCGGAAACGGTGACGGTCAAAGTGAAAAATTTTGGCCACAACGACTTGTCCGACATTCCTGTAAAACTGGAAATAGATGGTAAATTAGCCGCATCGGAAACGATTGCATCGTTAATTGCAGGTCAAGAGGAAACTTTTTATTCTTTTAATACTCCTGTGAATCTGTCGGTTAATCAATCTTATGTCATTAAAGCATACACTCATCTGGTTGGCGATGAGAATACAGGTAATAATGCTCAAACGGTACAAATTACCAAACGTAAAATCTCAACTTTTCCATTTGTCGAAGATTTTGAAGCTCCTTTGGAATTTCTTGGTTGGGGTATTTACAATTTATCGGGAACCTCTCAATGGAATATTTGGAATTCGGCAAGTAGTTCTACTTCAAGTAGAATTGGCGGAAATTCCATTCGACTTGCTAACGTTCAAAGTTATCAGGATAGTTGGTTGGTTACTCCGAAAATAGTTGTTCCGGCTTCCGGAGTTTGTTATTTATCGTTCGGATCGGCGGTTCAATTTAATAATAATTCGGAGGACAACAGTATATGGGTTTCGGAAGAAAGCGGTAATCCTGCCGATGGAAAATTTACGCAAACATTGTGGTCTTTTCGTTCCGAAAACGCAAATTGGACGGAGACAAGTCTCTCTTTGGCCGCTTATGCAGGAAAAGAAATTTATATTGCTTTCCGCTATCAGGGAAGCACGCATAACTGGTATATCGACGATGTGCGAATCGATCCGCTTGCAGATTACGACGCCGGTGTTACAACTGTCGTTGAGCCTCAAAGCAAGCCTAAATTGACAAATGCGGAACCAATTACCGTAACAGTCAAAAATTTTGGTTCAAATCCGGTTGAGAACTTGTCGGTCGGTTATAAAATAAATGAGCTGCCGGCTGTTACGGAAACCGTAACGGGAGTGATCGCCGCCTTAAAAGATACGGTTTATACTTTCAGCCGAAGAGCTGATTTATCACAGGCGCAAACATACGGCATTACAACTTATACGTCGCTTGATAACGACGAATGTGCGGAAAATGATTCAAAAGACCTGCAAGTAACAAATTATGGAGCATGTGAAATTTCAACTTTTCCATATACCGAAAGTTTTGAAGAAGATTCCCCATATCTTAATTGCTGGACTTCCGTTTCTTATGGGCCTCTGAATAAGCCTGCTGTTGTAACGGACAATTTGGGAAGCGTTCGATCCGGAACGCAAAGTTGGCGTTTTTCTTCTTTTTTCGGCAATAGCAATCAATTTGCTTACGACCAATATTTGATTAGCCCCGAAATGGATGATTCTAAATCGAAAAGCGTCGAATTTTATTATATAAGAAGCGATGATTATACACAGGAAACGTTTAGAGTCGGATATTCGACAACCGACACTCAACCGTCCGATTTTACATGGATTCAAAATCTGACGGCGCTTAGTTCAACAGCATGGAAAAAGTGTTCTGTCCTAATTCCGGAAGGAGCGAAGCACATTGCCATTCATTATACCTCTGTATTTAAATTTTATTTGTATATAGACGATTTAACTGTTTCCGAATTAGAGGATTCAATTATGGATGCAGGAGTAACGGAAGTGATAGCTCCGCGTCATGGAGGCGAAAGTGAAGCCCGTGTAACGGTGAAACTGAGAAATTACGGCAGTCATTCTATTACAGCGGAAAATGAAATGAAAGTCGCCTATAAGTTCAGGGGAGGCAATCCGGTGATAGAATCTTTTGCCGGCACTGTTCCTTCGGGCGATGAAGTTCAATTTACATTCGAACGCACAGTAGATGTGGCGGAATATAGAGACGATTATTCCTTAGAAGTTTATACCATCTTATCGAATGATAAAAACGCCGCCAATGATACGGTTTGTTACAACTTTTTGCACAGGGCAAACGTAGTACTGTACGGATATGTACAATGCGATGAGAAAAACGGATATGGAGCGCGTGGTGCGATATATTTCAATTCGGATAATGATCCGTCTGTTCCGGTCACTTTCAGCACCTATGAACGGAGTAGTCCGCATCTCGTTATTTCGGGGGAATATCTGAATGATAAGATCTATGCTTATCAGGTAAATATGACAATGGGTAATTCGTTTTATTACCTCGAATTGACTGACGATTGGGTGGAGATATCCAAAAGGGAAAGCGCTATCGGCGCTATCGACATGGCTTACGATTATACGACCGGAACGATGTATGCTTTAGTCAATTATCTACCTTCGAGCCGATTGGCGTCCATCGATCTTGCAACGGGGAATGTAAATACGATTATTGAGATGGAGAAATCTTTCTTTACGCTGGCTTGCAACTTGCAAGGAACGTTGTATGGCGTCGATATTAATGGCGATTTTCATTCGATAGATAAAACGACCGGCGCTCTCACATTTATAGGACATACCGGAATAATCCCCGGTTATCATCAATCGATGGCTTTTGATCATCATTCGGGAAGATTGTTTTGGGCAATGTCGCGAACTGTAACCGATGAGAATGAAAGGGAAGTGAATGAAGGGAAGTTAATGGAAATTGATTTGACAACCGGTTTTGCAACTCTTTTGGGGACAATCGGCGAAGATGCGGAAGTAGTCGCTCTTTATACTCCATTTACTTACACGGCAATAGAACCGGTTGACGATCGTTCAACGGTTGTTCTTTATCCTAATCCATCGAATGGCGTAGTACATCTTTTTCCGGTTCCGGAAAAATCGCTGATCTCTGTCTTGGATTTGTCGGGAAGAAAACTTGAAAGTATCGCAAATTTAAGCGGTAATGTTACTTTGAATTTGAACCTTGCCGACGGAATTTATTTCAT
>JAIRLY010000374.1 GCA_031259075.1 Dysgonamonadaceae bacterium
TCATAAAACGCAAAATGTCTGGGAGACGGACTGATATTCCGATCAAGAATAATCATCTTGTCTTTCCTTTTTCCTTTCTGTTTGGTTTGCAAAGACAAATCCCATTTACCATACAAATCTCCTAACGCAAAGTTAAATGTTCCGTTTTTGTCGGTGAGGCATTTTCCCTGCATGGAAGTTTGATCTCCGGAAGACATCCAGATGGTTACTTCAACATTTTCTTCGGTTTTTCTTTTGAATACGGATAAAACCTTACCTTCAATCAGGATTTCTTTTTCAATAAAATGCCGTACTTCAAAAGGTTTTACACCGGCTAATTGCCGCCAGTCGTACCTCCGCCAGCCCTGCACCAACATTAACAAGTCCAAAGCAAATTGATGTTCTGCGTCGTCGGATTCAAAATAATACTCCGGGTTTTCAATATAGCCTTTCAATTCGGAAGCGAGAAGCAGGTAAGTGTGGATATTGTCCTTGCGGCCTGCCGGAGTCGTATCCGCATCCCTGACCGACAATGAAAATGTGGTTTCCAAAGGCATTCCCAACGAATCGGTTACTTCAAAATCAATCGTAGCCGGAGCGTAGGGCTTACCGGAGAAATGAGTATTGCTTATTGCCAACCGGGTTTGATCGGGATACTTGATATAGGACAGCCGTTCCGAAAGAATTTCTCCTTGCGTATTGAAAAGTGTGATTTGAATCACTCCCGCCGGAAATACTGATTTGGCAACGTGCAGCGAATACCGGTTCGATTCATCAAACACAAAAGTATCGAAAGCATATAACTTTCCTCTGCAAGTAAATGTGATACCCAAACTGTCGTTTTCCTGTAAACCGGGCGTCTTTCGAAGTTCTACCTGTAAACTTCCGGAACGTGTATTCCGGACACTCATGCCGTATCCGGAAGGCAGGGTGGAGGGTAAGTCAAATGTATATTCCTTCCCGTTGTAAACGGCTTTTGCCCTGTATTTTCCCTTTTGAGATATCAATTCAAATTGCCCCATTCCCTGGTGGATCGTCGTCCATTCTCCTATCTCATTTTCGTCCGGATCATAGATTTTACCGGTAATGCTTACATTTCTTCCCTTATCGTCCGTTGCTTTGAATGCAACCTTACAAGGTAAACCGCTTACCAGACTGCCTCCTTCCGGAAAGAAAGAAACGTTTAGATCCTTGCGGTCCGGCGCTTTTTCCCGTTGATCGGGCAACCTTTCTCTACGGCTGCGAACCGTCATTTTCCGCTTATATTCTCCTTCAGTGGAGGGAGTGTCAAAAACAGGAAAAACGCGGGAAAAGACGGTTTCTTCTCCAAAATTCAGCATGGCTTTGGTATATGCCCTGACTTCATAGAAACCGGCACGCAACAAATCGTATTTCAATGCAAATTCGCCATGACATTGACCGTTTTCTACTTTGAGCTTTTTAGTCTCAAGTACGGCGCCTTCCGGAGTCAACAATTCAACATGCAATACGTTGCTTATTTGAGAAGAAGTGTTGTCTTCGGCGAAAACGAGATAGGCTTTGAACCAAATCGTTTCTCCCAAATAATATCCCGTATTGTCGAAATGCAGATACACTTTTTCCTGCGGATACAGGTGATTGAATGTAGATATATTCCGGATATAGCTATGAATCCGACCATGATTATCCCCATACATATTAAAATGAGTACAGAAAAAAATAAAAAACACAAAACTTATTGGTAGTAATTTTGTCATGCTAACAAAGAATTTATTTGTAAATTTAGCGTGTAAAAATATAGCCGGCAATGGAATTTTGTACAAAAACATGGAGTTTTATACAAAATCATTGAATTTTGTATGAATTCTCAATTCGTTTCAATCAATTATTTAAATTTTGTCTTTCACTAAAAAAAGTTGACTCACAAAAGAGTTAAAAATGTATTTACACACAAAGAAACAACATCCGTATTTTGATGAAGTAATTAAATTATAAGAAAGGCTATGGGCATTGCTAACTATATATGGACTTTGATGAGATCAAAAATATAAACAGCTGAATTTCAAATATATAAATTTGACAAAAAGCAATAAAACTATACTTAATCAGCAATGCACACGGATTTAAATATTAATCCATTTCACATAAGCGAAATCCATTCGATGCGGAATGTCTTTATTGAAAGGATAAACTCGCATGCCAAACTTAAATACACCGGCTTGTGACGCCTTAATATTCATTCTAAAATATAACTTGCTTCCATCCGTCCTCTCCAATTCTATCGGAAAAACACGAATGGAATCGATATTTGTAGCCGGATCGGTACGAAATTGAACAATTTCCAATCCCAGTTCACCTTGCATGTTATGCTTATCCAAAACGATTTGAGCAGAAACAATGTCGCCTACTTCGATGTCGCGACTGCGATAACTTTCATCGTATTGAATGGAAATCAATTCTATTTCATCCCAATGTTGAGCAATTTCTTCTTTCCATGCCGCCAATTCTTTTGCTTTGGCATAATTATCTTTTATCAATGCTTCCGAACGATTCGCTAAAACAGTGTAAAAACGTTCGGTATAATCATCAAACATTCGTTTTGTAGTATAATGAGGCGCAATTTGAGCAATCGAATTTTTAATGTATTGAATCCACTCTGAAGAATATTTTTTATTGTCTTTTTTGTAATATAAAGGAATAATCTGGTTTTCCAACATCGAATAAATAGTAGCTGCATCCAATTGATCCTGAAAGCTTTGATTTTCGTAAGTGCGTTTGTCGGTCAATGCCCAACCGGCTCCTTCACGATAGCCTTCATACCACCATCCATCAAGTACCGAAAAATTCAAGACGCCATTCATTTCTGCTTTTTCTCCGGAAGTTCCGGAAGCTTCCAACGGACGTGTGGGCGTATTCAACCAAATATCAACTCCTGAAATCAAACGCTTCGCCAAACGCATATCGTAATTTTCAAGGAAAATAATCTTGCCCAAAAATTCGGGACGACGGGATATTTCAACAATGTGTTTAATCAATCCTTGTCCGCCGCCGTCGGCAGGGTGAGCTTTTCCGGTAAAAATAAATTGTACCGGATAATCGGGATTGTTTACGATTTTCGAAAGTCTTTCCAAATCGGTAAATAAAAGATGCGCCCGTTTATAGGTAGCAAACCGGCGTCCGAATCCAATAAGCAGGGCGTCGGGATTAATCTTTTCAAGAATGGAAACCACTTTGGAAGGATCTCCCTGATTTTTCAACCAACTGTCTTTAAATGATTCTCTGATATATTTAACTAAACGTTTTTTTAAAGCCATCCGGACATCCCAAATCGCATCATCGGAAATCTGATAAATCTTTTCCCAAATATCGGGATTAGATTGGTCGTTATAAAAATTCTTATCAAAAAATTTTTCATAAAATTTCCTCCATTCGGAGGCTGTCCATGTAGGCATGTGAATGCCATTCGTTACATATCCGACATGTGATTCTTGCGCAAAATAACCTTTCCAAATTGGAGCGAACATCTTTTTAGAGACTTCGCCGTGCAGATAAGAAACACCGTTTGCTTCCTGACAGGAATTTAATGCAAACACACTCATCGAAAATTTTTCGTCGCTTCCCGGATTTGTACGTCCCATATCCATAAATTCTTGCCAGGATATTCCTAATTGTTCCGGAAAATGATCCATGTATTTCCGGAACAAAGGTTCTTCAAAATAATCGTGTCCTGCCGGAACCGGAGTGTGACAAGTATATAAGGCAGAAGATCTTACGACTTCTATCGCCTGATTAAAATTCAATTTGTCGTTTTGAATATAATTGATTAAACGTTGTGCATTTATCAATGCTGCATGGCCTTCATTGCAATGATAGACTTGTTTTTTAATTCCTAATCTGTTCAACATCATTATTCCACCTACTCCCAAGAGATATTCTTGCTTGATTCGGTTTTCATTGTCCCCTCCATATAGTTGAGCGGTAATAGAACGGTCCCATTCGCTATTCCGATCCAAATCGGTATCCATTAAATACAATTTGACACGTCCTACATTGACCAGCCAAACGTATGAATAGACAGTAAACGAGTTATAAGGGATTTCCAAAATGAGCGGATTCCCATTTTCGTCCAAGACTTGAGTGATTGGAAGCTGGTCGAAACGTTGCGGTTCGTAATTCGCAATTTGTTGTCCGTCCATAGACAAAGACTGAGTAAAATATCCGTAACGGTACAAAAAGCCTATTGCCGTCAGATCGGCATGAATGTCGCTTGCTTCCTTAATGTAATCGCCCGCCAAGACTCCTAATCCGCCGGAATATATCTTTAATACATTAGTCAAACCGTATTCCATACTGAAATAGGCAATACTGGGTATTGTTGTACTCACCGGTTCGTCTATATAGGCTCTGTATTTGGAATATACAAATTGGATCGAAGCCATGAGCGAAGGATCTTTTGTAATCTCTTCCAAACGGGTATATGAAAGGCTTTGTAAAAGTAATACCGGATTTCCTTCCGTTTTATTCCAAAGATTTTTATCAATTGCCGCAAACAATTCGGTTGCTTCATAATTCCACACCCACCATAAGTTATGAGCAATTTCATCCAAAACTTTTAATTCTTGTGGTAGTTTAGAGTGAATATTTCCTTCTCTCCAAACAGGTTCATTTGCATAATTTGCTTTGATTTTCACCATGATTATTTTTTATTTTTTATTTTCAAATGCTATTTCGTAAGCTTCCTGATAAAACCGGATAAAATAAGACCATGAGGCTTTTTCAGACAAAGAAAGAGCCGCTTTCCGCAGCCTTTCGATTTGTTCGGAGTTGTATTCCATACTATATTGAATAATTAAATTTTTGATTTCTTCCGCAATTTCAAAATAATTTTCTTCTGTTCTTGCCGGCACTTTCACACCGGAGATATCATTTTCTGTTTTTTCTTCTTTGGCCCATACTCCGAATCCGGCAAGATTGGTTGTAATTGTTGGAACATGGAATGCGATACTTTCCAAAGGGGTGTATCCCCAAGGTTCGTAATAAGAAGGGAAAATCGTCAAATCCAGTCCGATTAACAAATCATAATAGGATTTATTAAAAATTCCGTCGTTTCCATTCAAATAGGAAGGGACAAAAATAATCTTTACATTGCCGTCTTCCTGATTCGTAAAATTCAGGTAATGCAAATATTTACAAATTTGATCGGAATGTGGTTCAACTAACTCATGCGTAATAAACGGAGCATGTAAAGGAAGAGCAGACGGAAGATTTTTTTTCAACCGTTCTTGTAAATCCATTCTAGGGCTTTTTATCCAAGCAGGAACTAATATAAAAGCAAGAACAGGACGTTCGGGACGGGCCTGTTTTACCCTGTTTATGGATTCGATAAAAACATCAATACCTTTATTTTTATATTCATATCGTCCGCTGGTTGCTAAAAGAAAGGTATTATCAGGAAATGAAATGCCGGTCAATTGTTCGGCAACCGTAATGAAAGTATTACGGGCTTTTTTTCGTTTGATTTCGAATGTTTTTCCTTCCGGCACAAAATTAGTTTCAAAACCATTTGGAGTAATAATATCCGGTTTTTTTTCCAATAATTGTTCACATTCTTTTCCGGTGATTTCGCTTACGGTCGTAAAACAGTTTGCATAAAAAGCCGCTTGTTTTTCAAGAAAATGTTTTCCTTTCATGTTCAACTCCTGAGCCATTTGGTCGCCGTTGTAATGAGTAAATTCGCCGTACAAAGGTTTGTTATTGCCGCAAATCGAACGTCCAATAGACGTGGCATGAGTTGTAAAGACAGTTGCAATTCCATGAACTTTGTTATGAATATAAAGAATAGCCATTCCAAGCATCCATTCATTAAAGTGAGCGATTACTTTCTTTTCTTCTAATTGGAGAAATGTATATAAACTTTCTATTACCAAACCGGTAGCATAAGCAAACATACAAGCTTCGTCGTAATCTCCATAAGCAACAGTAGAGTCTATTTTATATTTTTCCCACATCCAATAATAAATGCTATCTTTTATTTTGAAAAACGGAGTAAAATCAACTAAAATGGCAATAGGTTCACCCGGAATGTTCCAACGGCCAATCCGTACTTTCAGATTTTCTTTTTCTACTGCATGCTTTTTCCATGCCTTTAATATTGATTTACTTTCAATAAATTCCATATTTTCTCTTTCTTTCCACAAATCGGGACCGATAAAAATAATTCTATCAAAAAAAAGAGATTGAAGCGTTTTAGCCTTAGTGGATAAAACGGTATAAATGCCTCCTACTTTATTACAAACTTCCCAACTCGCCTCAAAGACATAATCGGGAGTAATTTTTTGTAGATGTGCCATATAAAATGAATTTGCCTACTTTTAAAGATGCAAAGATACACATTTTCATAAAATAATAGCGTTAATTGTCTTTCTTCTTAAATATGTTTTGTAGCTTTGTATCGGACTATAACTTTATTTATTCGAAATACAATTAATAATGAAAAAGTTTTATTCATTCTTATTTCGGTCTTTAGGCTGGAGTTCTTCGATAAAGAAAGAGGAAATATTGCCCAAATGTATTATTTGTGTCGCTCCTCACACAAGTAATTGGGACTTTGTTATCGGAATGTTATTTTATAAATCTATCGGAGGAAAGCCGCATGTTTTAATGAAAAAAAGTTGGTTCTTTTTTCCTTTTAATTATATTTTAAAGGCCATTGGAGGGATTCCGGTTGACCGGAAAAAGAAAACTTTACTCACGGGACAAATGGTAGATGAATTAAAAAAAAGAAAATATTTTCAATTGGCTATAGCTCCCGAAGGGACAAGGAAAAAAACGACAAAATGGAAATCCGGTTTTTATTATATTGCGCAAGAGGCATGTGTGCCTATTACTTTGGCCTATCTGGACTATACGAAAAAAATAATCGGAATATTCGAAAATTTCATTCCAACCGGAGATATAACGGAAGATATGAACAAAATAAAACAGTTTTACAAAAATATTTCAGGAAAACATCCTGCTAAATTTACCATATAGTGATGAAAAGAGGTAGATTTTTTCAAATTTATAGAAATCGAACCTTCTTTTTATTTGATATTCACAAATTATTTGTAATTTTGCACCACTGAAAACGAGATATAGCGCAGTTGGTAGCGCGCCACGTTCGGGACGTGGAGGCCGGGCGTTCGAGTCGCCCTATCTCGACAAAAAGCGGCTTAATTAGCTTATTCAGAGCAGACTAAACAAGGTCGCAGCCTTTGTGCCGGGACAGAAGTATGTGAAGGTATGTTGGATTTTATTCTTATGATCCGGTTCTACAAACGCAAAGGCGGAAAAAAATCAAACTGAATCACATACAAAACAAGGTTGAACGGAGAAAGTATGCAAACGACTTGATTGCCCGGATATACGAAAAATTGTGTCGTCGGATAAGAGTTTATTTTTTTGAATTTGCGTCAACTAATACCGGGTAATATCGTCGAAGCGGGCAGGATAAACTAAATGTTCCGAATAAGTTTACATGAATCGTGAAGCCGTTAAAAGATATTTTGCCAGATGATACACTTTGTTTTTATTGTACCCCTGCGTTCAAAATAATGATTTTAAGAACATAGGAGACTATTTGCAACATCAGGGTCTGTCGGACGAAAACGCTAATGTCCCACGAAGTTCCTAAAGTCCTCAAAAAAATAAAAGGAAAAAACAGTATGGAAAAGACAGGAAACAGGTATGCCGGCAACACTCCCGCAGCAAGAAGCCCGTCACGAACAGGCTGCTTGGTAAAATGTCGCCAACAGCCGGAACATTATGTGCCATTTGCCCTGCAAGTTATTTGAAAATTATGTTAATACGGCATATTGACAATACAAAAGATAAATGAAAAAATAATATTCACAGCATGAAAAAAATAGAAAAAATTTCAGAAAATAAAAACTACACGGCAGTGAGTATCGGCAGTATGGACGAATTGACGGATTATTCCTTTATCCATCCCAAAACAAAGCAGGAAGTCCGCGGCAAAGTATTCGTCAAGGAAGCGACAAATGCCACAGGAACAGAAATTTCGTTTACGGCGTTGCCTCCCCAAAGCGAATTACCTTATTTCCATTTCCACAACAAGGATGAAGAGACATTTATTATCCTGAAAGAGAATCCAGCCCTCTTGGGCAACGAGTTCGGTATCGTCGTAAACATTACAGTCTTGATACTTTAACTGCGCATCCAAAACAAGCGAACTTAATTCGCCGTTAGCCAGTACAATGGGGACGGGCATCACAAACTTAACCGCATTTCCGTTAT
Source organism: Dysgonamonadaceae bacterium (assembly GCA_031259075.1). GTDB lineage: Bacteria > Bacteroidota > Bacteroidia > Bacteroidales > Azobacteroidaceae > Azobacteroides. Next base: position 8,254 of record JAIRLY010000374.1, read on the forward strand.
GTTTGAATCCGCCTACGTATTTATTGAAATCAATAAAACCGGTGAATCCGGGCGC
>JAIRLY010000137.1 GCA_031259075.1 Dysgonamonadaceae bacterium
TCTATCGGATTGAATATTGGCGGCGTCCCAAAATATCAGGATGTAACAGCCAAAGCAAATATTCCGCTCAAACATGGAAACTTATCTATCATTGGATTGATAGGATTGAGCAAAATTAACATCAAAACCGAAATGTCCGCCGAAGAAGGGTGGATAAACGGCGATTTGAGCGAAGATATTCACATGCGTAATCAGCAATATTTTACAGGTGTTAATTACATGGTGCGTTTTAATGCCAATACACGTTTAGAAAACAGGTTTTCGTACCAGTATTTCAACTCCAACATTGATATGGACAGGATATCCTTCCCGACTTTAAATGCTGAACCATATCTTAAATCCTCCATTGCCGAAGGACGTATCAGTTATATTTCAACGGTATATCATCGGTTTAATAGCAAAAACTTTCTGCAGGGCGGTTTGGGCATTGACATTTACCAGACGCATTTTGATGAAACATATTATGCCGATACCACCGTTCCTGATCCCATTAAACTGCGTAATACAGATAGAAATACCGCGCTTTTAAAAGGATATCTGCAATGGCAATATCGTTTTACGGATGCACTGAAGTTAGTATCGGGAGTTTATTCGCAATTTTATTTGTTCAACCACAACATTTGGGCAGAACCCCGATTGGGATTGAAATGGACAGTATCCAAACGTTCTTCCATCAATGTCGGCTTGGGATTGCATTCACAGTTACAACCACGTCAAGTTTATTTTTATGAAAAAAATGGTACTTTACCCAATAAAAATTTAACTTTCAGCAAGAGTGGACAGGCTGTTTTGGGTTATGACCTTAAAATAATGCCCAACCTTCGCTTTAAAACAGAAATATATTATCAGTACTTATTTGATATTCCTGTCATAGAAGACATTCCGCAGGAAAGTATCTTAAACATGGGGGATGATTATTATAATTCGTGGGATATAATATTTGTCAATAAAGGGACAGGAGAAAATTACGGCATTGAAATTACGATAGAGAAGTTTTTCCATAAAGGATATTACTTTTTAGTAACGGGTTCTTTGTACAATGCAACTTACTGTGGTTATGACAAAGTGAAACGAAACGCCAAATTTTCGGGTAATTATTCCTTAAACGTCATTGGCGGATATGAATGGAAGTTATGGAAAACCTTATTATTATCAATTAATGTCAAGTCTATTGTGTTGGGAAATAAACGTATCCTTCCTGTAACCGCTTCCCAACGAGGAACGTCGCAAATTTTTGATTACAGTCATGCCTACGAAAAACAATATCCGCTCTATTTCCGTACAGATTTGAATATTGCCGTAAAACTGAATGTCAAGAAAGTTGCAATGGAATTGTTTTTTGAAATGGAAAACATTACCAATCGTAAGAACATTCAAGGACAGGTATATAATCAATCTCGTGCGACATACGAATATGCCTATCAAACAGGATTTATGCCTATGGGAGGATTTAAAATCTATTTTTGAGGTAAAGATTAGAGAATTGAAAATTATAAGATCTCGCAAAAATAGCGTTTAGCAGACTTTGATAAGTTTTATCGGACAAGGGTGAAAAGAAAAGTATAAACAGGAAGGAAATAAGTTAATTCTTTTTTTGTCGCGAGTTCACAATATCCTGCATATTCTCTACCGCCCATTCGACAAGATTTTCGAGATACGGTATAAGCGTATATCCTGATTTGCTCAAACAATATTCGACTCGTGGCGGTATTTCGGGGTATATTTTCCTGACAACCAAACCGTCGGCTTCCAACGAGCGTAGCGTTACCGTCAACATGCGTTGGGAAATATCGCCGATAGACTTTTGGATGTCGCTGAAACGCATTGTTCCGTTGGCATTCAACGTTGTCAAGACTAACAGCGACCATTTGTCGCCAAGCCGGCTGAGTATATCCCGGATGGGACAAGTCCCCTCATGTAAAAATTTTTTCATTTTTTTTCGTCCTTATTACATTAGAAATCAATTTTACTTACTTTTCTGTAACTTCGTTATCAATAGGTTACCTCTTGCATAACAAAATTACTCATCGTACCTTTGTAGCGCAAAAGTAATAAAAATACTTTTGGTAACGATAATATTAATTAAAATAATTGTAACGATGAAAAAAGTTTTTTTAAGTATTGCGACAATGCTGAGTCTGGTCTCCTCGGCACAACCTGCAATTGACAAAGGGAAAATGGAAGTATTCGACCTCGGCAGCTTCAAACTTCACGTGTATACCACGAACGATGCTTTGGGCGATGCAAGTTTTATCATTGAGGGGAAAAACGAGCTTGTTACGCTTGAACATCCTCTGTTCAAGGATAACATTGCAGAATTTAGCTCTTACATCAAAAGCCTTAAAAAGCCTGTTGTGAAAAGTATTGCCGACTACCACATAACCGGTAGTTATGCCGATTACCACGCTTCAGGCGTAGTGATGGCTCAGGGAATGCCGGCTTTTGAGCAGGGTGAAGTTTACGGCGGAATGATGAAAAATTTTTCATCAATCTTTGGCGACGCCATCGACACACGTCCTCACGGAGAAGTGGAAGAAGTATCTTTCGGCAGTACCCACAAGTGGGCGAATGTCGATTTCACATTCAGTAAAGGCGCGGCAAGCGATTTTCCTGCCGCCAGCATCAACATCGGCGGTAAAGTTTACTTCACGCACTGGGCGCCGGCAAAATCGCACATCGGCTATTTGCAGGTTTCCTCTTTAAGCGGCGTGGAAGCAGAAATCGCAGAAGCGGAAAATGCTTTAAAATCCGGTTGCGAAATCTTCATCGGCGGTCACGGTGGTGCGGCTAAACGCGATGCAGTTTTGTTTAAGATTGATTATTTGAAGACAATGAGAAAAGTTTTGAAGACAAGCAAAACGTCTGATGAATTTATCTCATCTATGACAGCCGCCTATCCCGAGTTGCCGGAGGTGGAAAATCTGACTAAAATAGCAGAAGCTATATTCAAATAGCATATATAATAACGATTAAAAATTTAAAAACCTGGCAAAAAAAGTAGCAGTATTAGCCGTAAACCCTGTAAACGGGGCAGGCTTATTTCAGTATCTGGAAACATTCTTTGAGAATGAAATTCCGTACAAAACATTTGCGGTTGCCGAAACTACGCAGATAAAGACAAATTCGGGCGTCAGCTTGCAGACTGACGACGTGG